>DHLT01000082.1:12429-32106 GCA_002405405.1 Ignavibacteria bacterium UBA4661
CTCGTTATACCGTATTCCCGAAGATACGCGCTTGAATCATCGATCCATTATAGTTGGTGGTGTTCTTGCAGAAGAATCCTCATATCTCTTAAAATCATTTTTCGCAGCTTTGCGATCAGGCAGAATGCAACGTTCATCAGAGCAATTGCTGGCACGTGGTAAATCTCAACAATCGGATAGTGCGCAGTCATCTTCCAATGATGATACATTTCCTATCATCGAATGGTAACATTGTATGAATAAGCAACAACAGTACAAACTCCAGCCGGCATTATATCTTGTTCCTGTGCCGATTGGTAACTTAGAAGATATTACCATTAGGGCACTTAAAACACTACAGGCAGCACATGTGATTGCCTCTGAAGACACACGTACAATTGGTTCACTGCTCAAGAATTTTCAGATTATACCAAATAAACTTCTCGGCATTTTTGAACATAATGAACAAGCCGGCGCTAAACAGGTTGTACAATTGATTCAGCAAGGAAATAGTGTCTGCTATGCCAGTGAAGCAGGAACACCTTGCATTTCTGATCCGGGATTGATCCTTGTTCAAGCATGTATTGCTGCGGGATTAAACGTGATTCCATTGCCCGGAGCCATTGCGGCGACAACAGCACTCATCGCCAGTGGATGTGATACACAGCATTTTACTTTTGTTGGATTTCCTCCCCACAAAAAAGGACGTGAAGAGTGGTTGCACACTATATGCACTCATACAGAAACAATCATTTTATATGAAGCACCTCACCGCCTGGTTTCTACGCTGGAAACTATTGCTAAGTATGCACCGCAGAGAGTGATGTGTGTTGTACGAGAATTAACGAAATTGCATGAAGAATTCGTACGGGGCATAGCACAAGATGTACATTCTGCATTTGCTGAGCGTGCAACGATTAAAGGAGAATGTGTCATTATTCTCGACCGTCTTGTGTCGCGTACAGAGTAATAGCTTGTCCATTCATTATGATATAATACCTATGAAGTTCATACAATCATTATTGTGCTTCACCCTCATGTCTTTGTTGTCAGTTTGTACTGCCTATGCGCAGGAGGGGGAAGTTAGTGTCAATCCTGAAGGAAAAAAAGCAATTCTGAAACAAGGACAACCTGTCACGGAATATCTTTTTGATGAAGTCACCAAATTTGGTAATGGCTTGTATGTGGTTGTTCGTGACGGCAAGCGAGGGCTTGTTTCAGAAGAAGGTAAGCAAGTAACGATGACAATTTATGATCGTGTTGAACCACTCAAGAATGGAAAAATCCTTGTTGTTATGGCAGGTAAAACCGGTATTCTCAATGCCGACGGTACTACGTTGACACCACCAAAATATGATGTGCTTGTTATGGGTACCAATGGCTTTTCGCAAGTCCAGGTGCAAGGAAAATTGGGATTGCTCAATGCTTATGGACAAGAAATCGTTCATCCGGAATATGATGAAGTGCGACCGTTGAAAAATGGGATGACGGAAGTCAAGCGCAATAAAAAAATTGGCTATGTAGGTAGCAGTGCTCAAGAATTACTTCCACCAATATACGATGATGTCCGTTTTCTAACCAATGGACGTGTTGAGCTTCGACGAGGTTCATTCCTTGGTTATGCAACTAGCGATCTTTCAACCATTCTTGTACCGGCAGAATTCGAGAAAGTCACCTTTCTTGCCGATGGTAAAGCAATGGTACAAAAAGGGGGTAAGACAGGATACTATAGTAAGACGGGCATCCAATTGGTACCTCCAATTTATGACCAAGCAAGATTTTTTCCTGATGGTAAAGTATATGTTACACTCAATCGCAAAAATGGCATCCTGACCAGCGAAGGTAAAGAGTTTGTCCCTGCACGATATGATAATATTCGTTTTGAACGAACGCATATTATCCGTGCAGAAATCAATGCTTCGCGGACTGTAGAGTATTATACATCTCAAGGCACTCAATATCAGTCGATTGAAAAATTTCGTAACACAACAGCGGGCACGTTCGCTCTTGCACAGCGGCAAGGCAAATTCGGTCTTCTTGACACTATGGGAGTAGAGCGTATAGTATGTGAATATGATACTTTGACAAGTATTGATTCTTTGGGATGCTTTCGTGCTGTAAAACAAGCAAAAGCTTTCCTTGTTAATCTTGACGGTACAATTCGTACGACCGATAGTTTTGATGAAATTGATGTGTTTGTTGCGCAGCGCGCACGTGTTAAGCAAGGTACATTGTATGGCTATATCGACATCATGGGAAATATCGTTATTCCTATTCGTTATACACTTGCTGAGCGATTCACTGAGCAAGGACAAGCAATTGTCAAAGAAGCAGAGCAAAGTATAACAATCGATATTATGGGCAATCCTATTCAGGTCGCAATCCCATCTGAAAAGCAGTAATTACTATTTCCTTTTAATGAGAATCGCATGTCCGTATCAGTTATAACAAATGAATATGTACTTCGTAATGTCGCGGTACGCTTTGAAAAAATACCTGCATTACACAGTGTTAGTGTAGAAATTCCCAAAGGGGAGATCCTTGTGCTGAACGGACCAACCGGCGCGGGCAAGACAACATTTTTACGGCTTTTATATTTGGATATAATGCCACATGATGGTAGTGTTCTTTTTCGAGGGAAAAGTATTGCCGGTCTAACTCGAGAAGAAATAGCGCAAGTACGTACTGATATCGGTGTCGTTTTCCAAGATGCAAAATTGATTCCGCACCTGAATATCATTGACAATGTCATGCTTCCTTTGCGTATTGCGCATATGGCTCCTAAGCAAGCTGTTCTCAAAGCAGTTGAAATTATGTCGGAACTTGGTATTAGCTATGTTCGTGATAAAATGCCTAAAGATTTATCAGGTGGAGAACGGAGTCTTGTCTCATTTGCACGAGCAATTGTGCATACGCCAAGTATAGTTATTGCTGACGAGCCAACTGCCAATTTGGACGAGCAAACTGCAAAAACAATTATTCATGCCATGCAAAGCCTTGCAGGCAAAGGAACAACAATCATTCTCTCGACTCATAACTCGGCTACAATTCGGGAATTGAGTTCAGCACGCATTATTCGTCTGGAAGATGGTGCGATCGTTTCTACGCTATAATTTCTTCTCTCTATTATGAAATCTCTTTCGCTTCAAAAACTACCTCGACAAGGGGAAGCATCGTCCTTTTTGCTTGAACAGCTCAATGAGCCACAGCGCAAAGCCGCAGAAACACTGGAAGGCCCTGTATTAATTCTTGCAGGGGCAGGCAGTGGTAAGACACGTGCATTGACTTATCGCATTGCCTATATGATTGAGCAAGGTATTCGCCCTCAAGATATTCTTGCTCTGACATTTACCAATAAAGCAGCAGGTGAAATGAAAGAACGTATCGCTAAACTTGTTGGCGAAAGCAAAGCAAGTGGCGTATGGGCGGGAACATTTCATGCGATCTTCGCACGCATTCTTCGTATGGAAGCAGAAGCTATCGGTTATACTTCGTCGTATAGCGTTTATGATGCTGATGATTCTTTATCAGTTGTCAAAGCTGTCATGAATAGTCTTGGCATTTCGCAACAACAGTATACGCCTAATGCTATGCGCAATGCAATTTCGGGTGCAAAAAACAAGCATATAGGCGTGCAAGAATATCAACGAGAAGCAGGCTCAATTTTTGAGAAGCAAGCTGGATTGATTTATCAAGAATATGAGAAACGTCTTCGTGCAAATAATGCAATGGATTTTGACGATCTCTTACTCAATGTGATTCGTCTTTTTGAAATGCGTCCTGACATCTTACAACGTTATCAAGAACGATTTCGCTATGTGTTGATTGATGAATATCAGGATACCAACAAAGCTCAGTACACTGCGGTTGCCATGCTGACTCGTGTGCATAATAATATTTGTGTGGTCGGTGATGATGCACAAAGTATTTATCGTTGGCGCGGTGCCGATATTCGGAATATCTTGGATTTTGAGCGTGACTATCCGCAAGCAGTTGTATTGCGTTTAGAGCAAAATTACCGTTCGACCAAAACCATTTTGAGCGCTGCAAATGCTGTGATTTCGAACAATGCCGATCAGTTAAAGAAGGAATTGTGGACAGCAAATGATGATGGTGAGCTTATCGATGTAGTACGGTGTCGCGATGATCGCGAAGAAGCCGAACAAATTGTCAAATATATTCGCCAAGAAGTACGATCCGGCAAGGAGTACCGTGATATTGCTGTGTTGTATCGTACAAATGCTCAATCGCAAGCGATTGAAGACGCTCTACGTAGAGAAAATATCCCCTATACAATTGTTGGTGGAGTGTCGTTTTACAAACGGAAAGAAGTCAAAGACACGCTTGCATATTTGAAACTGATTGTTAACGAACGAGATAGTGAAAGCTTACAGCGTATTGTGAATGAACCTCCGCGTGGTCTTGGTAAAACATCACTTCAGCTGATCGCTGATTATGCAGAGCGTGAAGGTATCTCGCTATTTGATGCGTATTGTATTGCAGAATCTATTCCCGGCTTACAAAAACGAGCACAGACAGCCGCTCTTGATTTCTCGGCAATGATTCGGCGATTCTCTGGTGTGCGAAATCAACTTCGTCCCGATGAACTTGCACGGACACTGATTGATGCGACAGGTCTCTTGCGCATGTATGAAGAAGACGGTAGTGATGAGGCATTAGATCGTTGGAATAATATCCAGCGAGTTCTCTCGCATATCGCCGAGTATCATGATAAAAATCCTGATGCAACATTAGAGCAATATGTTCAAGAAATTGCCCTGCTATCGGACATGGATAATGTTGATACGCATGGTAAAGCCGTATTAATGATGACTTTGCATTCTGCTAAAGGACTGGAGTTTCCGATGGTCATTCTTCCCGGTTTAGAACGTGGACTTTATCCATTATCAAAAGCAGAACAAAATAAAGACGAACTTGAAGAAGAGCGACGACTATTCTATGTGGGTATTACTCGTGCTGAAAAAAAATTGGTTCTTCTACATGCGGAAAAGCGCTATCGCTTTGGTGAAATTTCATATCCTATGCCTTCAGGTTTTTTGAGTGAAATTACACCTGAACTTTTGCGTCCAATTGGCGGGAAAGCAATACCGGAGCTGTCAGCATGGAGTAGTGGAGGTTTTCGTAAGCCACGCCATGAGCATGATTTTATCGATGAATACAGTGGGCAAAAGATGACGGATTCTTCAGGTGAAAAAGTTCGATTTATCGATGAGGACGTATAATTCGAGGGCTTTTCGGATGAGCCACGCCCAACACGTAATCAGTCCCTCAATACTGCTCGTGGTCAGCAGTTTGGTACACGTAGCACATCAATATCGATGCCTTCAAAACAAAGCTCATTTCAGCAAAAATCTCCTCCACAGCAGTCATCTCGAACTTCTTTTACTCAACCGGCATTACCACAACAACAAAAACCGGCAGAACGTGCACAACAACAACATGCAGGTTTGGGTAATCTTCGTAAAGGAGTGCGTGTTCGTCATGAAATGTTTGGCATAGGTACGGTCATGGCAATTGGTGGTAGTGGAGATATGGCACGGGTAGAAGTTAGTTTCTCTGGTGTAGGACGAAAAAGTTTACTGATAAAGTTTGCAAAGTTGACAGTGCTTGATTAAAAATAAAAGCGTCATCTTCTACAGCAGATCTACGGAAACTGTGTGTTGTAACATATAAATTGCTTTTGTAGTTTCGTACTAATTCGTACGTTCTTCGACTGCTATCGGTACTTGAGCAATCATGGGAAAAAAATTGGAACAAAGATTACGGCAAGCGCATTTTCAAAGTTCGCACCAAGAAGCAACAATTAATATTTTGCTAGCCGCCGAGCATATTCGGAGTGCGATGGATCGTGTGTGCCAAGAGCATGGTATAACACGCTCGCAGTACAATGTTTTGCGGATTTTACGGGGTATTCATCCGCAAGGTCATCCACGTCGTGAGATTCTTTGTCGCATGATTGAGCGTTCGCCTGACGCAACGCGATTGATTGATCGTCTCGAGAAAATGGAATTCGTTGAGCGACAATCTTCTGAGGAAGATAGGCGGCTGTCAGTTACCATTATCACAAAAAAAGGATTAAGGCTTTTAGATAAAATGTCGAAAGCTGTTGATGCTATGGATAAGCAGATTGCGGAAACGCTGACAGAACGAGAATGTAAGTCCCTCTCGACTATCTGTGAAAAAATCTATGATGCAGAATAGTCTTTGTTAATATTTTTTATGCCGCGATAAAGCCGCTTGCTTACTTTCATTCTCTTGTTATGTCAAACTCAATCAAATTTGCTGATACACAACAATCTTTATTGCCAATCATTGCAGAACGGTGGAGTCCGCGAGCATTTGCTCAAGAGTCGGTTACCCTCAAGGACTTGCATACTATTCTCGAAGCCGGTCGCTGGGCAGCTTCAGCGATGAATGAACAACCCTGGCGATACATCGTTGCCCGTCGAGAAGATACTTCATCATTCCAAACGATTCTGGCATGTTTGAATCCGTCAAATGCTGTATGGGCGCAGCATGCTTCAGTTCTCATGATTTCTATTGTCAAAAAAATGTTTACTAAGCATGAAGAACCGAATACAGTAGCATTGCATGATCTGGGGCTTGCATCGGGATCAATGTCATTGCAAGCTATGAGTATGGGAATTTATACGCATTGGATGGGTGGTTTTAGTCATGAGAAAGCACGTGAGTTGTGTGGTATTCCAGATGGATATGCACCTGTTGCATGTATAGCAATGGGATATATCGGCGATCCTGCAATACTTTCCGAATCGCAGCAGAAATCAGAGATGGCACCTCGCAACCGTAAACCACTTTCCGAAACAGTATTTACAACATCGTGGGGTGATTCTTATTCATTGGTATGATCCGATTTGCCTTTTATAATGTACGAATAGTCTCAAAACAAGTGCGACACCAATGGTTTGTCGCACTTTGTCTTTGGTGTCTATGGTACATTCCTGTTGTTGATGTTCTACTTGCCCAGGAAATACTTTCAGTAGGAACAACACTTGCAACAGTTGAAGTAAATAGTGAGCAAACATTGGTGCAAGTCACGCGTTCTATTCAACCTACCACAGTTTTAACAACGCAAGAAATACGTGTGCTCGGAGCACGTCAAATCAGTGATGCACTTGTTATGGTGCCGGGCTTGTTTGTGCGTCATTATGGAGGATTGGGTGGGTTGAAAACGGTTTCTTTGCGAGGAATGAATTCTGCTCAAACGATGATTACTTTCAATGGTCTACGGCTGAATTCTGCACAGAATGGAGGTGTAGATTTAAGTACTATTCCTGCAGAAATGATAGAAGCAATTCATGTTGAGCGCGGTGGTAAGAGTGCACTTGTTGGTTCAGGAGCTATGAGTGGTATCGTTCAATTCACACCAAAGCAGAGACTTCAAGAGACTGGGATAACACTTGATTATGGCTCATTTGGTGAGGTGTTAAGCAATATGCACGGTGGTACTACTCTTGGTCCTTTGCATCTGAATGCCGGTGTATATGCTCAGTATGCGCGTGGTGATTATCCTTTCCTGTTTGATCAGTTTGGTCGGCAAGAAGTCTTACGTCGCGATAATGGTGATTTCCGAACACTACAAGGGCTGTTTTCGGGCTATATCCAGATGAAAGCATGGACTCACACATCAATGGTATTGTTGAAAACATCGGCTCGTGGTGCACCCGGAGCTGTTGTACAAGGAAGTATTGAACAAGCATTGGCACGCCTCGATGAATACGACATGCTGGCAACACATCGTGCGACAACATCTCTGAATGCCCAGACAACATTCGAGATTGCTGGATTGGCGAGGATTGGAGGTCTACGTTATCGTGATCCCTCAGCTACAGTTTATGGTGCTCAAGGATTGGATGAGTCCTACCGCCACTACGATACTCAGGTTATGAGCGTGTTGTCGCACCAGATACATTCTGGAGCATCAACCATCATGCTCTCTACTCGTGGTGAATTCATTGCAAATGTTTTATCAGGACGTATGCTGCAAACGCAGAGTCAGGGAATCCCTACTCGATATAGTATTGCATGGGGAGGATATGGTGAGTGGTGGTATATGATTGATTCTCTTCAATCCTTGCGCGTACAGGGGGCATTGCGATATGATGGTATATCTGATATTGGATATGCACTGTCGCCACTCATTGGTTGCATGTACCGTTATACGTTGAATCAGAGCATTGGTATCGGGCTTCGGAGTTCGGTGTCACGGTCATTTCGTGCACCAAGTTTTAATGAATTGTATTATTTGAATTTCGGGAATACAAATCTCCAACCGGAATTTGCTACAATGTTGAGTGCAGGTATAATAATGGACGGTGCATTCTCTGGGTTGGAGTGGGGTATGGAAGCTGATGTTTTTACGAATAGAACACTAAATTATATTCAAGCAATACCCATTAGTCCTGTTGCATGGAGCGCGCAAAATATTGGTATGGTGTGGTCGCGTGGTATGGAATACGCTATGCAAGTACGATGGAATGAACTTGGTGTGCAAGCACGGTTATCGTACACACGTCAACGAGCAACAGATGAGTCGTCTATATCGAAGCAAACAGATATTGCCTACATGCCACGTGAACTCTTAGGTATGATGCTTGGATATACCGATGCCCGATTGTCATTGGGAGGTTCAATGCAGTTCACAAGTTTTCGTTGGGCATTACCGGCACAAAATCCTTCATCGCTTTTATCGTCATTTTGGACAATCAATTGCTTTATTGAATATGCAGTACCGCTGTTTCAAGCACGCTTTACAATGCGATTATCGGCTGACAATCTTTTTGACGAACGATACATGGTGATACGCAATTATCCGATGCCAGGACGCATGGTACGCGCCGGAGTACGGTTATTATGGTAATGCCATGAGGCATCTACACCATAATTTTTTTGAACTATAATTTTTTTGATGATGGAGAAGTATCAGTATATCCGGTCATTTCTACATACCCTTTACCACGAATAGAAACACCACGAAGAGTACCTTGTGCCGAAACAGCACCTTCCCAGTAGCGTATCGACAAGGGCAACTCTTGTTCTTTATGGCGTGGGGTAACAGCGCAATCAATTTCGAATTCTGGAATTCTAATATGCCACTCTTGTGGGTACAGTGTACCACTACGTACAGTCATTTGCGAAAGCATAGTTAACATGTTCTGCGTCAAGCGAGTAGATTTCGTAGAGCCATCGGGGGCAATCAGTGTTGCAATGCTATGCTGATCCGCTTGACCCATTGTTGAGCGCAGTCGATAAAGCATGAGTTCGTAACCATTGTCAAATTGTATCGCAAACCAATCCCAACCTGATTGATGGCGAGCTAATGCACTAGTGTACCACTCTCGATCGAACCAACTCAGTCCTTGTACATTGTAGCGTTGCTGATTGATTGTTACAGTGCCATGTGTCCGTATACGCGGAAAAGAATAGTAGTGCGAGGCATTGCCACTATCGGCACTTTTCTGGCTGAAGCCTTGTATCCCTTGTAAAACCAAAGGTTTGAGTGAATCAAGCGTTAGTGTAATGCTGTGCTTGCCATCGGGCGATCGCGCTGAGAGTGCTAAAGGGAAAAATGAGGTAGTATGATGCGATTGCAAACTCCATGCGCCGAGATGAAGATGAAAGGGATACAAGCTAATTCTAGCATAATTAGCAGATGCTCTTGAAAAATCCTCAAAAGCATAAAATTGGGTGTTTGCAATATCACTGAGAGCAAAGTGTCCCATAAAAAACTCATCAACCGCCCATGTACTTCGATGTGTTGTGTGAAGCGGTGTCATGAGCGTATTGCGTAAGCCGGAACGAAAAAATGTGAGTTGATAACCGAAGTCTCTACCCGTACTATCGGTAATATTTCCTGTCATGTACCACCATTCTGTTTTTACATCGGGATGTTTTCCATGATCGATGGGAAAAGAAAATGGACGAGGTTGTGTAATACGAACAAATGATGTATCAACGCGATTACTTAATGCATCATTCAGCGCAAAATCGGATTGTGTATTCTGCTCTGTTGATTCGCTTGTAAAAATGAAGATAACACTCATGATAATGCCTAGCATGAGGGTAACAGTCAAAAAAACACCATAGCGTATGTAACGATATTTCTTAAGATTCACCATAGAGTTTTGTATGTTTTATCAAAGAGTGCTTTTACAAAGAAAACTCATTTGTTTCATTGTTGTTGTATTGTGAGTGTATGATACCGTCTTTTCTTCAATCCATATGGTCTATGCTTATGGGATCAGTGCTTGTGCAGACTTCTTGCTTGCTGATTCTCTCGAATATTTTTATGACGTATGCATGGTACGGTCATTTGAAAACACTCGCTGATAAGCCATTATACATTGCAATTCTTGTATCATGGGGAGTTGCCTTTTTTGAATACGTCATTATGGTGCCGGCTAACCGATTCGGATTTACAGCACTATCTTTGCCACAACTCAAGATTCTGCAAGAAATCATTACGCTTCTTGTTTTTATTCCTTTTTCATGGTATGTCATGAAACAGCCCTTGAAATTAGATTTTCTTTGGGCGGCATTATGTATGGTTGCTGCAGTCTATTTTGTCTTTCGTGGATCATAAGATTATTCTTCGTGCAGAGTCGTAGCGATAGCCGTAGAAGCTGCATGATAAGCAGGGTATAGACCTGCACCGACAGCCATGATAATTGTGATACACAGAGTGCCGAGTATTGATAAGATATCCACTTGTAATTCAAGTGACCAACCAAAAGATTGTACATTGATATATTCAGTTAAAATATGTGCCATGGCATAGCCAAGAGGAAGCGAACATAGTCCTGCAATGATACCTGCACATGTTGTTTGCAGTAAAACATTTTTCCCTACTCCTCGTGCATCCATACCTAGTGCACGGATGACTGCATGCTCGTGTGAACGTTCTAACTGGATTGCCAAGAGTGTACTGAAAATACTCATACATGCTACAAAAAGCGTTAATAAGCGTAGCGCATCCGTAATCCGAAATGTACTGTCAAATACCTGCAATGAAGTTGTTCTGAGGGCTGTATTTGATCGAATGAGTAATTCTTGCCCATACTTTTGAGCCAAGGTACGGCTTGATTGGAGAAGTGTAGCGATGCTGTCTGGCGAGCACTTCAAAGAGACTCCTGAAATTGTGCTGTCCTGCCACCATACTTGATAATGACGTGAGTTAATGTAGATAACACCAACATCGCTGGCATAATCATAGATAATTCCTGCGATGCGAAAAACACGCATAGAATCAGCGGTGGGCAAGAGCAATGTGTCGCCTGTATGAAGTCCAGTTTTATGTGCTAATGGTTCAGAGAGAAAAACAGTGTGTGCATTGTGCCACTCCTTCCAAGGATTGGGAACAGCTTCTTTAAAACGATATCGTTGATAAGAGTCAGGTGATAAATGCAAGGATACCAGCTGAGCCATACGATCTTGATGAGTGTGGGGTAAAGTAATCGAACGACTGCGGAACGTGTTATATGTGTGTACGCCTGTTTGCTGAATAAGTGCAGTCATAAGCTGATTTTTTACCATACCTGTTGCCGTTCGTGCAACCAATGAAGGAGGTGAAATATAAATATCGGCATCCAATGTTTGTATGAGCCAATGATTAACTGTTTCGCGAAAAGAAAGAATCATAATTGTCACTGCAATTACCGTAGAGACAGCAACAGTGAGAGCCGTAATCGCAATACTGAAGCGTTGTAAACTTAAGCGGATACCTCGCAATGCAATCATTACCCATAAACTGTGTTTCACAAGAGGAATACGAGTAACACTACTGACAATGAGAGTAATGATCAACGGTAGTAACAAAGCCGACCCGACAATAAGAAGTAGAATAGCAACAAACCCTGCTACGATATGGGTAATAGATGCCAATAAAACCCATGCAGACAAGAAAATGCATAATCCTGCAACTGACATTATCAGTAGAGAACGGTGTGTACTCATATCAGTAGAATGCTGAACGATAGTGCGTGGGGGCATGTGGGCACATTCCCAAGCAATCGGGAGTATTGCGCAACAACTTGTTGTAATACCAATGGTGCAACCCTTAGCAATGCTTCGCCATTGCAAGTGCGCCGTAACGCCAATACTTTTGTATAAATCGTTTATTGTTCCTGATACAATAGCCGTCATTGTTTCGGCAATGATACTTCCCAAAAGGCAACCCAATAATGAAGCAATTGTACTGATGATGAGTGTTTCACGCAAAAGAAGCCATGCAATACCACGACCATCAACGCCAAGAATACGCATTATGCCGAATTCCTTACGGCGTTGTAATGCGGAGAACGACACTGTGTTATAAGTGATAAACATACTGACAATCAATGCCAACATACTGAGAGCATGTAAATTCATCTCAAAGGCAGAAGACATTGTGGAAAGAGAATTGTCTGAGGATTGCTCTGCTACAACCGAAAGATTTTTGGGAAGAATGCGCTTGAGAGAATCGAGCAAAACAGGATTGGTGCAAGCAAACTCAAGTCGATGTACAACAGGATATGGTGCAGAATCGCGGTGATAATAAATCTCTTGTGCACGGCTGATATCACACAATACCAAGTCTCGTGGTATGGTAGGTGAATTATCAAGAATGGCAAGCAGGGCATGATGTGTTGCTATGCCGTCGAGGAACACTGTCAGTGAGTCTTGGACTGTCTGTATGTCAAGGTCATCTGCTAACCCACGCGTGATAATCATGCCATCACCACGGAGAAAGCGTTCAAATAATTGTGGTGGTAGTAGTTGCACAAGCGAAAAATTCGCTTCGGCAGAAGAATGATGTGTGTGTTCTGTACGCAAGTCTTTTGTACTGTAATCATGATCGTAGGAGTTGGTGCGTATACGTCCATACGTCAGAGCATCAATACCAAGCAAATGGCCTGTATGTTGCCGAGCAGATTGTGATGTGACGTATTTTTTACGAAGAGCAATATAACCATCGCACACAGGGGTAAGAGCTAGCGTTGGCAGTGTCATACGAATCTCATAAAAAACAGAATCATGGACACCAAGACTATTACTTATAATGCGGTGTGTAGCAGAACTACTCAGTGCATGAGCAGAAGAACGAAAAGATTCATTGGCATTTTTAGTTGCAGAGTCAATACTGACAACTAAGCTTACGCCAACCATGATGCTAACAATCGCAAACAGCGATTGCAAAGGATGTCGTGTCAGCGAACGTAGAGAAAAAATAAATCGAATGAGATATTGCATACAAGAGAGATGTTATACCGATAAAATGATGCTGATGAACATTACCCCTCCTTTATTGCAATGCGACCAATGTACCATGGCGCATTTCATAGATTCGATCAGCGCGCTCCGCTATTTCCATGCTGTGTGTAACAATAATTGCTGTTTGTTTGTCAGCACGGATACGATGCACTAAGAGATTGAAAATAATATTTGCTGTATCAGGGTCGAGATTGCCGGTTGGTTCATCCGCAAGGAGTAAGTCGGGCTTATGAATAAGAGCGCGTGCTATAGCAACACGCTGCTGTTCGCCACCGGAGAGTTGTGCTGGATAATATTCTGCTTTGTGTGCAATTTCAATTGATTCAAGAACATGATATGCGTGGCGAATATCATGTTCGGAAAGACGACCTTGTAATTCTTGTTGGAATAAAACATTTTCTAAGGCTGTCAGTCCGGGCAGTAGATGAAAAAACTGAAAAATGAATCCAATATGTTTTCTCCGAAATGCCGTGCGCTCTTGTTCGGTAATGCTGTGAAGCGAAATGTCATTAATAAGAAGCGAACCGCTATCGGGTGTATCAATACCGGATAGAATATTGAGCAATGTTGATTTTCCGGAACCACTCTTACCGATAATAGCAGTCATTGTTCCGCGCGGAATATCAGCTGTACAATCGTGCAAAATGCGTGTTGTGCCTGCTGTGGTTGAATATGATTTTGTAAGCGAACGAAGCGAAAGCATAAACGAGACAGTAGAGTGTTGAATAATGTGCAAGAATACTACCAAGGAGTATCTCAGGAAAACGGACAGAGTAATTTTTACTGTTATTTCCGCTTATAGCGTAATTTTGCGTTCTCCTTTGTTATGATGTGTGCAAAATGCGACTTACTCTGCACACAAACATTATCTTGTGCTGAAGAGTTCACAGATTGGGGTGCTTTGCTTATAAATTTTTTCTCATTTTTTTTACTGTGGGGTTGTCAATGAGTTTACATCAGGATTATCGCAACGAACCAATTCTTAGTTATACTTCGACTGATGAGTTAGCGCGTCAGAAATCTGCTTTAGATGATGTACGCAATCGTTTTGGTCGGGAGTATCCTTGTTTTATCAATGGTGAAAAAATTACTCATGGTTCGTCAGTGATTCGTTCAATTAATCCGTCGAACATTGATGAAGTTATTGGTACTTTTCCATCACTCAGTCAAGAACATGTAGAGCAGGCAATGACTGCTGCATACACTGCTTTCGAAACATGGTCGCGTACACCGGCTGAGGAACGTGCAAGCTATTTTTTCAAGGCGGCACAAGTTATGCGCGATCGTCGTCATGAGATTAATGCATGGATGATTTCTGAAGTTGGAAAAAACTATGTTGAAGCTGATGCCGATACAGCAGAAGCAATCGACTTTTTAGAGTTTTATGGTCGAGAAGCTATTCGTTACAGCAAGCCACAGCCGGTACATCAAAATGAAGGTGAAATCAATCAGTATTTCTACATTCCTTTGGGAGTTGGTGTGGTAATCTCACCATGGAATTTTCCTTTTGCAATTCATGCCGGTATGTGTACAGCGGCGATTGTTGCGGGTAATTGCGTGATTGCTAAACCTGCAAGCGAATCGCCAATGATGGCATGGCTTTTTGCTGATATCATGCATAGTGTGGGTTTGCCGAAGGGGGTCTTAAATTTCATCACAGGTAATCCCAAAGAGATTGGGGACTACATGATTGATCATCCAAAAACACGATTCATCTCATTTACAGGTTCAATGGAAATTGGTTTGCGAATCAATGAGCGTGCGGCAAAAGCTCAGCCCGGTCAAAAATGGATTAAACGTGTTGTAGCCGAAATGGGAGGCAAGGATGCTATCATAGTTGATGCTTCGGCAAATGTGGATGAAGCGGTGCAGGGTGTTGTTGCAGCAGCATTTGGTTTCCAAGGACAAAAGTGTTCAGCTTGTTCGCGGGCAATTATCCATCAAGATATTTATGATGAATTTGTTGAAAAAATCGTCGTAGAAACCGCAAAAATTACGGTTGGTGATGCGAAAGATAATTATCGTATGGGTCCTGTTTCGTCAGAAAAAGCACAAAACAAAATTCTTGAGTATATCGAAATTGGTAAGCAAGAAGGTCGTTTGATTCATGGTGGAAAAAAAGCAGAAGGTAATGGTTACTACATCGAGCCAACAATTATTGCTGATGTCGAACCAACAGCACGTTTGGCTCAAGAGGAAATTTTTGGTCCGGTACTTGCGATTATCAAAGCACAAGATTTTGAGCACAGTCTCACGATTGCGAATGATTCACTTTTTGGATTGACCGGTGCAATCTACACCAATAATCGAGAGTATTTAGAGCGTGCACGCCAAGAATTTCATGTAGGCAATTTGTATCTTAATCGTAAGTGCACGGGTGCACTGGTTGGCGTGCATCCATTCGGTGGGTTCAATATGAGCGGCACAGATTCAAAAGCCGGCAGCTATGATTATCTTATGCTCTTTATGCAAGGTAAATCGGTTGCTGAGAAGAAAAAATAATCTGAGGACTTGTTGGAAAAAACCTGACGATATACAGCACAGATATTTTGTAATTCTTCTATTATGCCTCGGTAACGCTTTAATAATCATATGAACCAGATTGACATTTCAGATTCACGAATTTTAGTCGTAGATGATAATGAGGTCAATATCACGGTCATTTCACAAATGCTCAAGCAAAAGTGGGCTATCGTGTCATGGTTGTTCTTTCCGGTGAAGCTGCATTGCGTCTCGCCGAAAAAAATGTTCCTGATCTCATTCTTCTGGATATTATGATGCCTCCGGGCATTGATGGCTTTGAAACCATCAAACGCTTGAAATCAAATCCTGTGACAGAAAACATTCCTGTCATTTTTCTGAGTGCTTTAGATGACACTCAAACAAAAGTAAAAGGATTTGATTTGGGGGCAGTGGACTTTGTTACAAAACCATTCCAGGAGAAAGAGGTTCTGGCACGGGTAAGAGCACATCTTACTCTTGCAACCTTGGAGCATGAGCGTAATGAGCAAATATTGCGTCTTGAGGAGCTGAACAAGGAAAAAGACAAAATGATGCAAATTGTATCGCATGATTTGCGTTCACCATTGTCCGGGATTAAAGGAATGTCAGAACTTCTTCAGGGTGAAGAAGCTACAATGCCGGAATTAGTGCGTGAGTTTTCAAAACATATTTTTAATTCATCAACGACGCTCATCAACTTGGTAAATGATCTCTTAGATGTTGCAAAAATTGAGTCCGGTACACTCTCGCTTGACTTGTCCCAATTCTCTTTGTCTGAGTTGCTGAAAGATTGTTACAATGCGCTCTTTGTTCTTGCAAAGCAGAAACAAATAGAGTTGGAATTTGTCGGATGGGATGCTGAACATGTGGTGATTGCTGATCGTCCGAAACTTTTTCAAGCATTCAATAATCTTGTTTCCAATGCAATAAAGTTCACACCAATCAATGGTAGAGTTGTTGTAACACTGCAAGCCAAAGATGACAAATGTGTGGTCGAAATTGCTGACAATGGTATTGGTATTCCTAAAGAAATGATGGCGCAACTCTTCGAAAAATTCGGTAAGCACCAGCGATCCGGAACTTCAGGTGAGAAAGGTACTGGGCTTGGGATGTCAATTATCAAAAAATTTATTGAAGGGCACAGTGGAACAATTTCAGTAGACAGCGAAGTTGATAAAGGAACAACTTTTGTCGTAGTTATTCCATCCGCTCCGCCGGCAGTATAGATGCCAGTGTATACAAAAAACCAAATGATAGCATGTCAAGGGAGAATTTTATGGGTAAGATACCACAAAAGTTCTCCCTTAGCTGTTGGGCGAAAACGAAGCAGTTCGATGCAGGCAATACCGCATTTTTTAAATTCCATTCGGAAAACACCTTCACCACAGATATGTGCCACTAGCATACTCATCATGGGTTCGTGACCTACAAACATCATTTCCTCATGATCCAAATTTTCAGCAACTAAATCGCAGAATGCTTCGTAGCGACCCATGGGGGTAATGCGCTGTTCGCGCGGAATAGGTCCATCGTAGTGGAGTTCTTTGGCAAGAATTTCAGCAGTGTGAATTGCTCGTGTAAATGTACTTGAGATGATGATATGGGGTTTAATACCAAGTTCATAAATGTACTTACCCATCGTGTGAGCACGCTCGACGCCGGCTGGTGTAAGTTGGCGTTCTGCATCAGTTGGAGCTTGACCATAATCAACAGCAATGCTATGGCGAACAAGGTATAGTTTCATAGTTCTGCGAAAGAAAAGGTGGAAAGAAGATTATAGACCAACGGATATATCGGATACGCTATTTACCAACAATAAGATTGATGGCACTGCCGGCGGCAACTATTGTACCCGATACAGGAAATTGTGTAATGATAGAATTTGGTAAAAAGGTGCCGCCACTTGGTTCAAAAGTGGTTGTGCCGATGCGAAGACCTAAGCCAACAAGAATTTCTTCAGCTTCACTCGGCGTTTTACCGGTTAAGTCCGGGACGGTAATTTCTGCATCGACTGCACCTAAGCTCACATCAAGATCAATCAACTGACCATACTCGACATCACGGCTGGAATTGATGTATTGTGCGCAAACAATATCGCGTGCAACGGAATCATTCCGGACATAAAATACATTGTTAAGTTGTAAACCGGCTTTCAACAGAGTGATTCGTGCTTCACGTAGTGTTAAGCCTATAACGCGAGGCATTGGGATAGTTTGTTTGCCTTTACTAATCGTTAAATATACGCGCCGACCATAACGTACAAGTGACGCTGGGTAGGGTAATTGTGAAAGAACAGTACCTGCGGGAGCATTCGAATTGAATTGTTCTCCTGTGATTTTTACTTCCAATCCCTTAGTCTGAAGTGCAGCAACAGCCTCTTGTTGTTTCATACCGGCAACGCTGGGTACGGCAATAACCTCATCTAAACCAACAACTGACGGCATCACAACTTGGTCGAATACAATGAGACCAATAAGAATAATCAAATGGAGTAAGATAAAAAGTATACCATAGATTTTGAATTCACGAGCATACTTTTGAAAATACGACGCAAGAGAGGGAAGTGCCATGTGTATAATAACAATGCTATGTTGAGTTAGAATTTTTCCGATATTTTGTGTGCAAATATACATGAGTTCGGTGGGCGTTGAGGCGGTAATTTTGTTCCACATGTTTTCTCTGAATTCTTTTGCTCATCGTTTGTCTGATATGTTACTCCTATGGCAGAATCGCTCCTATCATTCTTTTCACTATCCGAGATGGGAAATACACTCATCCAGAAAAAATCTGTTCTCATTACAACACATGTCAAACCGGATGGGGATGCTATTGGTTCTACTATCGGTCTTGCAACATTTCTTCGTTCGCACGGTGTTGCCACATATATTGTGCTTCCGTCACCATGCCCCGACAATCTGAGGTTTCTTGATCATGAAAAAGAACTCGAAGTTTTTGATATCGAGCGTCATCAAAAATTATTGGAATCAGTCGATTGCTTTGTTCTTCTTGATGCGAATGATCCTAAGCGTACAGAGCATATTGCACCTTACTTGCAAAACTTCCCACGACAAGTATTTGTAATCGATCATCATCTTGATCCGAAGCCATTTGCTTCGGCGTATTTGGTGGATACCCTTGCTTGCTCGACCTGTCATTTGATCGCTGATATGATCGAAAGTATCGGCTATACAATGAGTTTTACTACAGCGCAAGCGCTCTATACAGGTATTCTCACAGATACGGGAAACTTTCGTTTTGATCGTACGACACCGGCAGTACATCGCTTGGTTGCGCGACTGCTAGAATGCGGTGTTCAGCCCTTGGATGTATATCAGTCGCTTTTTCAACAAGAAACATTGGCAAGTATGAAATTGATGGGATATGCATTGTCGCATTTGGAATTGTATCATGCAGGCCGTCTATGTATTATTCCTATTCGTGCCCAAGCTTTTGAGCAGACACAGAGTACAGAGTTGGATACGGAGGGTTTATCAGCTTGCTTGCTGGATATCAAAGGAGTTGCCTTGGGGGTATTGATAACAGAAATCATGACTCCTGAACAAACATGGGTAAAGCTTTCGTTTCGTTCACGTGGAAATATTTCAGCACAGGCTCTTGCTTTGCATTTTGGCGGTGAAGGACACTTCAATGCTGCAGGTGGGCGCGAGGGCAATCAATCTTTTGATGAAGTGCTACAACGTATTATTGAATTAAGCGGTGAAATACTGTCGGTCGGCGAAGGGAAGTAGAAAGATTATGCAAAAAAAAATACTAACACATAACCAAGCGGTTATTCTTTTGATCTCGACATCAGTGTTATGGAGTTTTGGGGGATTGCTTATCAAATCGATTGCATGGAATGGTTTAGATGTGGCAGCAGGGCGTTCTCTGGTTGCTGCGTTCTTT
>DHLT01000166.1:0-3668 GCA_002405405.1 Ignavibacteria bacterium UBA4661
AGGCGCTTCGCCGTCTTTCTAAGAAACACTTTTCCCATTTACGCTATGATGAGGAGCCACATCGTATGAAATAAATCATAACTCAACCGTCCTTCATCCTTGGCTCAAGAACATAAATAGCCCGCAATATTGCACGTTTAGCACATCGCTTTTCTTATTACTTCATCTTTACATCTTCTGCTATGATCTACTATTCAACTGTCAAACGTGGGTTGCGAGTACCGAGTAAACAACATACAAGCAATATTTACAAACCGAAGCACACCGACTACGTAACGCAATCGTATGAGTATCGAGCAGAAAATCGCACCAAGCAGGTCGGCAATCCAAGTCTAACACTCGCTCATTTTGACCACTTGCTGTATGATGAAGAGCCTCATCGCAGGAAGTAGGATTTTTATACATAACACAGTAACTCATTCATTCACACTGTTTTCTTTTTTTATGCTTTCATTCAGAGTCCATTTTCTTTTTCTTGGGGCATTATTGTGTAGCGTACTGCATACGGGCTACGCACAATTCCCTCAAACACTGCGCTTAGAGGCGCGTAATCCCGGCATCACAACATCGGCTACAACCCGCTCCGGTGTGCGTTATACTATTACAGTAGCTGGCACATATAGCGTATGGAGTTCATACACCGGTGTTGGTGTTGATGGTGCGTACTATTATGATATTCCCGAACTCGAATTTACGTTGGGTCGCGTACCACGACCTGACGCCGGTGGCTATACACTACCTTTGTGGGTAGGTGATACGAATCGCATACCACGCACAACTGTTTTGCCATCGAATTTATTGTGGCAATTGTCACGACAGTCAGGTCTGCGCATCAATGGCAGTCCGCTTGCTAATACAGGGAGATCGCCCATTGCTCGTTACCAAACGACCATTGTAGGAAATGGGCGAGGCATACAACTGCAGATTTTAGATTCAACATTTAATCTTGCACAAAATCGTATGGTGGATCGTTCGGAAGATAATTCCGGTGCATTGACGGTGGTGATTGAGGAACAACCCGAGCTCAATGTGTGTGATGTGAACACCGTCTGCCGAAATGGTCGCCCGATTGGACTGAACATCAAAGCATCGCTATTGCAATATGATTCGACACAGGGCAGACCAACAAATCTTCTTGCAGATCCCGCGCGGATTGCGTTGGCAGTCAATAATACCTTTATTTGCCCTGATTCGATTGTATGCAATTCCCGACTCACCACATTGGCATTCAGTCTAGTGGTAGATCGCAGTGGTGCGATGGAATTACCCTTTGGTTCATCTACGCAAACACGCCTACAAGCACTACAACGTTCAGCAACGACTTTTTTACGCAATCTTCGTCCTTTCGACCAAAGTCAGTTGATTACTTTCAGCGATACGCCAACACTTGTGGTGCCATGGACAACCAATACAGTACAAGTATCAACAGCTATTGCAAGTATTACTCCACGAGGTTCTACGGCTTTTTATGATGCGGCACTCATCGCATTAGCAGAATGTGAGCAACAGTCGATCGGGAACAAAGCGATTATTTTGCTGACTGATGGTGAAGACAATGCTTCGCGAAGCAATGAAAGTGATGTCATTGCGCGTGCGCGCCAGCTTCGTATTCCGCTCTATACCGTTGGTGTTTCCTTAGATCCGGGTGCGGAAGCATCATTACAAAGGATTGCCCGAGCAACCAATGGGCGATATCTATCGGCGAATTCTCCGGCGGAGCTTGATTCGGTCTTCGCTCGCATTAATCGTGAGGCAGGAAGTGAAGAATGTTGTACAGTATATTTTCGTTTGCCTGAAACCCTATTGATTTCGTCCACACAATCCACCATGACCATTCTTGCCCGCGATATGGCGGGGCGCATGGCACAGCAAACCGTAACAGCCAATCTGACGAATAGTTGTACATCTTCCATTACATCTTCGATACGATCTGATAAAAGTATCACTGTACAGAAATCACCTGTGAATATAACGATTGCACCCAATCCCGCGCAAGCATCAGTTACCATTGGGCTGAACCTCGCGCGACAAGGTATTGTCTCTGCTGATATTGTGAGTAGTACAGGGCAGATGGTGCGCACCATCGCATATCAAGTGTATGCCGTCGGTGAACACTCGCATACGGTTGCTGTACATGATCTTCCGCCGGGAATATATTTCGTGCGAACATTCTTCAATGGTGAGCAGGAAACAACGATTCCTTTTGTCATTCAGCGATAGTGCAACAACATTTTTCTTTCTTCAAGACAACACATTTTTATGTTTTTACTTTTTGGAGCTTATTCTATGCGTACAAGTTTTCTTTTTCTCGCGGCAATCGTTATTGCATTTATCTTTACTCATTGCACGAAAACTGTTGATCCGATTATTATAGAAGTACCCATGATTACAACCTCGATTTCAGGAACGGTGGTTGATGAAAGTAATCGTCCAATAGCGCAAGCGACTATATCGGCATATGGTCAAACAGTTATGACCGATGCGCAGGGATTATTCACAATACAGTCGGTGCGAGTCCCCGAAGATCGCTGTACAGTGGCGGTTCGCCGACAAGGATATATGGGTATGAAACGTGGAGCAAGTCCGATTGCTAATGGTACAACAGTCGTACGTATGATGCTTCTACGTGATACGGTAACGGCAACACTTTCATCTGTACAAGGTGGTACGGTCACAACCGACGTGGGGGCAACAGTACAATTTCAACAACAAGGATTTCGTACCAATAATGGTGCATCCTATACCGGAGAGGTTCGCGTGATGGCACGGTATCTTGACCCACGGCGTGAGCAGTATTTTGATGTCTTTCCGGGTGATTTGAATGGTACGCGCACTGATGGTTCGTCGAGTGGTATGATATCCTATGGTGTCATGGTCGTTGAAATGCGGACACCACAAGGAGATACACTCAATGTACAAAGCGACCGTCCTGCTACCATTAGCATTCCGATTGACCCCGAAGTAGTTGCCACAGCTCCCGAAACATTACCATTATGGAGTATGGATGAAACAACCGGCTTGTGGCGTGAAGAAGCAGTGGCGCAGAAAATCGGTAATCGGTATGTTGGTCAAGTGCGACACTTTTCATCGTGGAATTATGACTACCCCGCAATTTTTGGTTATGCACAAGGGCAAGTTGCTCTTCGGGGTGATCTCATTCGTAATGCTCGTGTCTATGCAGGTGAGCGGCTAAATGTACAGGGGAATGTTATTGCCTCCAATACAGCTTTCACCGATTCCCAAGGAAATTTTCGTATGAATGTTGCAAGTAATAGAACGCTTTATATTCAAGTAGAAATTGCGCCAAATGTACGCTCAGCACCAATTACCGTCAGTGCATTACGTGGACAGGAGTCGCGCAATCTTGGGCGCGTGAATATCACGAATTGATACGCATGATGGGGTTGTCATGGCGAGAAGAATGTATCCTCATACCAATGAGCCGGATTGTGAACGATGTAGTGGCTGATGGTATTCAATGCGTCTTCATTGCGAATGATATGATCGTGAAATCGTGTTTGCCAGTGGAAGGCAGGATTGATTCTTCGGGCAGAAACTGTTACCGATGATTTGAAACCACGAAGAATAGATGCTACATTTTTGGATTGAGGACCAAAACGATTCTGGTTTGTGGTCGTATCGTGTGTAGAGACGCAATGCATTGCGTC
>DHLT01000166.1:3891-5119 GCA_002405405.1 Ignavibacteria bacterium UBA4661
GTCTTTACGTGATGGCGTATTGTATTCATTTTCACCAATACCGATAATGGCGTGGAAATGATTGGGCATAACTATAAATTCACCCATGAACAAATTCATGTCGGGGCGCAATGCAAATGTTTTTAGCCATTCGGATTCCACAATATTCCCGATCTCGGATAATATCATGCTGTGGTTTTTGATTTCACCAAAATAATGAAGGCGATGTTTCGTACAAATGGTAATGAAATATGCACCTGCCCAACGATAATCCCAACTCTGCAAACGTGCAGATGGTATGCGGTAAGTGTTACGAAATTTTTCCATGAGGGGGATACTATGTTGTGGAATACAGATTTGGTATGTAGGGTCGCTTCATCATGTACATTGTCAACGTATGCGCCGCAAACATACAGTAGTTTTTGGTGAAAAACTTTATGTGTCAAAGCACTACTACCCCGGCTTAACAATGCCCTCGCGCTCAAAAAATGGTTGTGTGCTGTCTTGAGCAACTCATACAGAATTCCCCGATTGCATCGTAGATTTGTCAGGTCTCTTTTTCCCGCACTACGCTCACGATTCCATCGCCGATATGAATAGAACTCTTTCCTCGCTGTTGTTGATGACTGCTTTGCTCGTCGTATGGTCTGTATCGCACAGCTATGCACAGCGGCGCGATACACTCCTGCAAACCTATATGTTCACTGTTGGTACGAATGCCTGCCAAGCAACACTTAGCATCGAACCTATGGACAGTACCGCCGCACGATCTGCACGCATGGTGTTTGGTACATATTCATACAACCGCAAGGGTGTGGACATTGATCTCCTCGGCGATACAGCATATTTCATTAACCGGACAACGATGATGTGCAAACTCACCGAACTCTATGCTGATCGAACCAAAGTAGAGAACTATGATAGTGATACTACCGGATTCTGGGAGATACAGATTACACTCGACACCACGCAAAAGCCGATTGTATCACGCTTACAAGGAACATGGTTCAGCAAAGATCGCAAGCGCACACTGCCGATACAGTCGCAATCCTGTATAGGGTATCTGAAAATCGTGCATCCACGCTATGATATTCTTATACAGTATCCTGTCTTGCCCCCTCCTTATCAAGCCCTTCAGACTCAGCTTCAAACAATGGCGCAAAAAAACTATACAAGTTCGGTACAATCTGCTCGTAAGGACGAAGAGGAATTAGCAAAGATGAAAAAAGAGAACAAAGATAATGCTGAC
>DHLT01000038.1 GCA_002405405.1 Ignavibacteria bacterium UBA4661
ATCAAAACAAAAGAATGGTACCGCATAGTCAATTAAACAATGAAAAATGAATAAAAATGGGAAAAAGAAACATAAACAGGGTTTTCTGATCTTCATTATCGCAGATTACTCGACAATATTGTCTTCCACCGAAAAATGAAGTACGGTCGTTGTGCTTGGATATGTGCCTTTGATTGCAGCATCTGATCGGGTATATCGCTATCCGCCAAATAGGTGTAGCCATCACGACCAAAAGCCAAACCGTCTGCCCAACGAATACGTGGCGATCGTACAAGCGTTTTTATGTGTTTATTCGAATCAACAAGAGCGACGCCTTGATGTTCAATATCCGTTACTAATACATTGCCTGCATTATCCACACGAATACCATCGCTCAGAGGTTTGCGGGCAATAAACTCCACCGCGGAATCAATAGCGGAAAGTTGTCGCGCAAAATCCGTACAGACAGCAACCGGCACACGATACAATCCCTCATGGCTCATCGCGGCATAATACACATACTGCCCACGTGGGTCAATATCAATGCCATCGATACCGGGCATCAAATCTGCCACACCGCCAAAAAAACGCATGGTTTTGCTTGGTGTAATCGGTACATAATTCTGTGAGGAAATACTCGGATGCCCATCCAACACACTCCGTGAACGTTGATTTTGAACATCGAAAACAATTAAAGAAGGTTGCTTACGCCAAAAACTAACATCAGCAATGAAGACGAATTTTCCATCGGGGGTAACGGATAAATCATTCAAGAATGATCCCTTTTCTGCAACATCGACGGGGAATATATAATCCACCACCTTCGTATTCGTGGCAAGATCGAAAGCGATCAATCGCGCGCCATCCATACCATGATTACCATGGTCGATCACCCAAAGACGATTTTGTTTATCGCAATACACACCAAGCGGTGTTGTGAGTTCTCGCTGAAATTGTTCATTAGGGTATGGAATTGCCTTCTTTTTGCCGTTTTCATCAACAATTTCACACAGTTTCAACAATTCAGGACGACTTTCAGGGTGAATCGTGAAAAATACCCGTGCCTGTGTGCTATCGCCTATTGGTACAGCAGCGACATTTCCAATGGGTTCATCATAGCGGAAAAATTCTTCCATATCTTGTTCCACCATCACTGCCGGTGGCGGTGTATAGGAATAGGGCTTACCTCCGCCATAACGGAGATAGGCAAGAACAACTATACTCACCACAAGAAATGCAAACAGATACAGTGTGCGACGCAATACTCCGCGCTTGCGTTTCGGAGTTGGAGATTCATGATGTGCCATCAAAAGTTTCTCTTAAACAATGAATATGACTATAGATTGGGGCAAATACCTAGGAAGCCTATACTACAAATAAGTCCGGAAAAGAAAAGTACAGAGCATTACAAACCTTTTTCGACGACGCTTTTTACAATACCGGAAAACGCCGAATGGGGAAGAACTCTACGGAAAAACATCAGGACTTTGGTCAGTGCAGAGCCGGTAACATACCGAAGCCGATTGGAATTATCTGTTGCCGCAATGAAAATCGTACGCGCTACAACTTCCGGTCCCGGTGCTTTTTCGCCTTCTGCCTGCGAGTTTTTGAATGCAACATCTACATAGCGATCATAATCGGTCAAGCCATCTTTCCGAAGGACATCCATCGAGCGATCGTAGAAATCCGTACTGATAGCACCCGGCTCAATGATTTTGACACGAATACCAAACTGCGCTACCTCATACTGGAGCGACTCCGAAAAACCCTCAACTGCCCATTTCGTTCCATGATAAATACTGTAAATCGGAAAGGTAATTCGACCACCCATCGAAGCTACATTGATAATTGTTCCTTGTTTTCTTGCACGAAAATGGGGAAGAATACCACGCACGACATTCATCAAACCGAACACATTAGTGTCAAATTGTCGTCGAATTTGTTCTTCGGTTGCCGCTTCAAATGCACCAACAGCACCATATCCTGCATTATTGACAATCGCGTCAATTTTACCGAACAATTGGAGAGTATCCTGAATTGCTCGATCAATCGATGTATGATCCGTAACATCCAAAGGTAAAAGGGTGATATTGCTCTGCTCTTGTATGTCGCGCGGTGCTTTTGCTACAGTGCGCATCGTTGCCACAACCTGCCAACCACGCTGAGCAAAATAGAGAGCAGTTGCTTTGCCGATACCGGACGAAGAACCCGTGATGAGAACAACAGGTTTTGTTGATTGCGTTGCCATAAAAGTACCTCGTTGTGTAAAAAGATGAGTAAAACGTGGGAAAAATGTCTGTTGATACAAATTGAATATTCATTCGAAGGTGTTTTTTCAGCAATTTCATGCTAAGTCGTTCATTTAAAACCACTTCACACTGTTCCAACATGATTGCATGGCTGTATTGAGAATGGTGTATTCTTCATTGGATTCGAGTGTCTGTGCCTCTTTGCGCTGGCGAATATAGCGCACCGTCGTTGCAATTGAACTGTAAATCGTTGCCGACATGAGGTCGAGAGGCATATCGCACAACACGCGGGTTTTGATTCCGATATTCAAAAAATTCAGTCCGGGTTGGTAATGTCGCATATGCTCGGCGCGAATGTCTTCCGAGATAATCGGCGAACGCTCGCAGAGCTCCAGAAATTCAAATTCTGTAGGATGTTCCACAAAAAAACGGTACAAATTGCGCCAAAATTGCTGAAAACGCTTGTTGTAGGGTTGGCGCGGATCATCATCGCGAAGCAAAGCAGCACCCATTTGCTCCTTGAGCATACCATACAACACGGCAAAAAGTTCTTCTTTACCGGTAAAATAATGGTAGATCGTTCCCGCCGCTACACCTGCTTCTTTGGCAATTTGTGACATCGGCGTAGCATGAATTCCCTGCACAACCACCAAACGCATGGTTGCCCGCATCACCGCCATTTGCTTATCAGAAAAACGGTCTGCGGCAAGCATAGGGGTATTAGGCGAAACTTGCGGAGCAAAATTCATGGAATTATGGATAAAAGTTATGCAGTTGCGAATTATAATACAAATTGAACGTTCATTCGGTTGCAAATATACGTGAAAAACATCTTCTCACACAACATTATTTGGAAAAAATCTTATTTCGACTCAGAAATCGAGGCACTATATACATCATAGCATATCATATGGTATGGTTCGAGATGCCAATCCATTTGCTAAAAGCCCCACACACCACGTCAACTTTAGTAAGGTTGTTGAGAAACTTTTCACTGTTTTCTTCGTTTGCTCTTAGCTAGTGATACCTTTCGACACCATGCGCGCCGTTTTTCCTTGCTTTAAAGCCAAGTGCCGTAGGTCATGCACCAAGTAGGAACTTTTGTCACCAAGTCAACTTTCTCAAACATCTATCTCCACAATGTATGACCACAAGAATCCATACTTCCGCCGATCGCGCAAGAGCAACAAAGAATAGTACTCTTTCTTTACGAAGCACTGTTGTGTTGCTTCTTTTCGTTATGCTTTTCAGCCAGATAAAAGCACAACCTCTCAGCTCAAACCCATCTATTAAGGTAGAAAATGTGACATTTAAAAGTGAGGGTGTCATTCTTGCCGGTACACTCTATAGACCTCGATATTCTCATGCGGCATTAGTTATTGTGCATGGTTCAGGGCAGGAACCTCGAATGTCAACCTTCGCTCAAAATCTGGCAAAAAAAGGCATTACTTTTTTGACATATGATAAACGTGGCGTTGGAGAATCCGGCGGAGTGTATACGGGTCCGGAAGTTGGAACAAACAACATTGATTCAGCAAATCTCAACCTCTTGGCAAGAGATGCCAATACTGCTGTGTATAAACTTCATGAATTGGAAAAAGATATTCCCATCGGTCTTATTGGATTCAGTCAAGCGGGCTGGATAATTCCAATTGCAGCCCACAAAAATCCCCTGATAAAATTTATGGTTTTATTTAGTTGCCCAACTATTACGACTTTAGAACAATTGAGATTTCAGTTTTATACGAATGGAAATACTGCATTTTGGGAACATCACACGGAGGCAGAAGCTCGTGAACATATCAAAAATGATCCCGATCGTTATCAGTTTACGGCAACAGACCCCAAAATTTCCTTGCGAACTCTTTCAATTCCGGGGATTTGGCTTTTTGGTGAAAAGGATATACAAATCCCCGTTAAATTGTGTATCGAGCAATTAAATACATTCAAAGCGCAAGGCAAGCCCTTTGAATACACCTTATTTTCGACATTAGGGCATAATACTGCTTTTGATCGTGATTCAACACCGGTGGATATTGCCATTCAATGGATACAACACAAAGTTTCTAACATCAAGAAGTCCACGGTATCAAGATAATCGTTAACAGGGTTTTGTGCTACACGGGATTGGCTGATGAACAATGGCTATCTTTCAATCTTTTTGGACAAAAATAGATATGTCAAACCAATATTTTACCCATATCACCCACTGATAGAGTATGAATGAGCAACTCAACAACGACCTACAAAAAATAGACAGTTTACTCGAAACTATTAGAGTTCAAGGGCTTGAATTTTTGCACCAACTTCCCGATCGACCGACTTCATCGAAGTACACAAAAGCAACCAACGAAATACTCAACGAAGAAGGTATTGGCGGTCTGAACGCATTACAGCAATTCAATCAAACATTTGAACAAGCTATGATTGGATCAGCCGGACCAAGATACTGGGGTTTTGTTACAGGAGGTACGACACCCGCGTCCATTATGGGGGATTGGTTAGCTTCAATCTATGATCAAAACACCCAGGCAACAAAGGGGCAGGGTGATATTTCGGCGATGATAGAAGTCGAAACCATTCGATTATTGCTTGATTTGTTCAGACTCCCCAAGGACTTTCTCGGCGGCTTTGTCACAGGGGCAACAATGTCAAACTTTACATGCCTTGGCGTGGCAAGACAATGGATCGGCAAGCAATTGGGAAAAGATTTTGCAAAAGAAGGTATTACTCAAACAATCCATATCCTTTCTGCCGTCCCTCACTCGTCAGTCATTAAGTCTCTGTCCATGCTGGGTATCGGAAGCAATTCTGTTATAAAAGTCAATGTTGTCGATGGAAATAGAGAAAGTATTGACATTGAAGATTTAAAGCTCAAGATAAAAAGTTTACATGGACAGCCATTCATTCTGATCAGCAGTGGCGGAACAGTGAATACCGTTGATTTTGACGACTTTCGGTCAATTATGAAACTTAAAGATGAATTTGATTTTTGGTGGCATATTGATGCCGCATTTGGTGCATTTGCCGCTTGTTCTCCGGCACACCAACACGTATTGGATGGCTGGGAACATGCCGACAGTATAACTGTTGACTGCCACAAATGGCTCAATGTTCCCTATGACAATGCCGTTTTTTTCATCAAGGAAAAGCATAAGATTCTTCAAACAGAAACATTCCAGAATTCTAATGCACCCTATTTAGGTGATCCTTTAGAGAATTTTAGCTATCTCAACTTCTTACCGGAAAACTCAAGAAGGTTACGAGCATTACCCGTGTGGTTTACTTTGATTGCCTACGGTAAAACTGGCTATCAATATATTGTTGAAAATTCCATTGAAATGGCAAAAACTTTGGGCAATTTTATTGAAACGAACGACTATTTTGAACTTTTATCACCGGTTCGACTCAATAATGTTTGCTTTACATTGCGTGGCGAAGAAAATCAGCATAAGGTTTCAGACTTTTTAACCCAACTCAATGCGACTGCAAAAGTGTTTATGACACCGACTGTTTACAATGGCAAGAAAGGAATACGAGCGGCATTCGTCAATTGGCGAACAACAAAAGAGGATGTGGCATTGGTCATCGACGAGATGATAAACATAATTTCACGCTAAAATCACCAGCATCTCATGATGAAATCTTTGCTTTTCTTGCTTTTTTTGGCTCTATTCTCGTGTCAAGCCAGATCAGAGAATGAACAAGTTCCTAAAGCCAATGCTGAACACATGCCACCTGACTCCTCCTATGTTTGGACAAAACTACTCGACAGCGCAGCATGGAAGAAAAGCTACAATTTTCAAATGTTCAGCGTCCATGATACGGTATGGACATTTCACCCGGACGGGAACTGGTATTCGAACGACGGCAAACATTGGAAAAAGTCACCACTGCCCAATGTGATTCATAATCTTGCCTTTCTGTTTTATGTTCAATTCAAGGGAGCAATTTTCGGGCTGGGATATTTGAAAGGCAACATTGAGCACTTTGAATTCAAACCCGAGATTTATAAAACCACGAACTTCAAAAATTGGATAACAGTTTCAACAACAAGCAATCTGCCCAAACGCTTTTTCTACCACCCTTTTGTTTTTCACAATAAAATTTGGATCCTAGGCGTAGAAGACAACAAAACAAAATATTCCGATATTTGGAATTCAGAAGATGGTATCCAATGGACAAACCAACAAGCCAATCTACATTTAGGAAAACGC
>DHLT01000276.1:0-5155 GCA_002405405.1 Ignavibacteria bacterium UBA4661
ATTCACAACTCTTTCCTTCCAATGGCATGGTTGCAGTACGTTTGGGTGATGCACTGCGCAATACTAAACAAAATTTCTTTTCTCTGAATGATCGTCAGTTTTTCCTGCTCGGCGATCCCTACATGCAGTTACAACTTCCTCGAAAAGTTGCTCGTGCACTAACGATCAACAATGTTCGCCTCGATACAATTCGCAGTGTGGGCGGGATGCCTTTTCTTCAAGCTCTTTCGACTGCCAATATCACCGGCGGTATTTTTTTAGCAAGTGATACAACACGACTTGATTCAACATTTAATGGAACAATGACCATTAATCTTCTCGACACGGACATTATTCGTTCCGTGTTTGAAAATGATGGTCCTGGCACGACGCATAATTTTACCATCAATGGTGGTATGCTCAATAGTGGCGTTACCCGCGTTGTCAATGGTCGTTTTAGTTTCCGAACAGTCATTCCACGCACTACAAGTTTTTCTAACCTACAGGGTAGATGTTTCATGTATGCGGTTGATACCACGTCATTAGCAGTCGGACAAATACGTCAATATGCGACGGGCGATACACGACTCTTCCGTGTGGGTGGTGTGAATGCTTCTGCACAAAATGATAATAAGGGACCTGTCATCAATGCCTTTTTAGATGGTCGTTTGTTCCGTAATGGCGATGCTGTCGGATCAACACCCCTGCTGATTGCTGATATTTCTGATGATACCGGCATTGATATTACCGGCGCGGGTATTGGGCAAAGTATCGCTCTCTGGATCGACAATAATCCTGTACCGATCATATTAAACAATGATTTTACCCCTTCAACAGAAGATCCTCGTACCGGCACGGTACGACGCAAATTAGATCCTCTCACCCCGGGTATGCATAGTTTACGGATACGATGTTTCGATGTTTTTGGGAATACAGGTGAAGTAACATTGGCATTTCGAGTAACAGGTACCGGTGAAATTGCTGGCTATGATATGCGCGGTATACCTAACCCTTTTACTGATAATGGAACACGTATTACTTTCCGTCATACAGCAATATTGCCTGCTCAAGCACAGATTACCATCGCAAATGCTTTGGGACAGATTGTTCGACGAATGGATGCAACTCTTGCTGATCCTTCATCAGAAATATATTGGGATGGCAAAACTGATACAGGCTTTATCGTTGCACCCGGAGCATATTATGCTCGTGTAACGATACCATCAGCACAAGGTACAGCCGGCTCGTTTGGCTGTATGGTTGTGCGCTTACGATAAAAGTATTGATGAAAATTGTTAATCCGACCTATAAAAGAAAAACTTCGCCTTTACACGCGATTTTTCCCGTATTTTTCACTCTTTGCATGTGCACTTACTTCATAAGTTTTGCATAGCAATCTCTTCGACAGTCCACAATTGCTTTCTTCTTTTTCATTTATTGCAGTCCGCATGAAACGACATCTTGCAATCATCTTGGTTACGGTGCTGTGCGCCTCGTCTTCTCTGTTTGCTCAAGGCGGTGGTGCCGCAGTGCCTTTCTTGCTTATTTCACCCGATTCCCGCGCTAATGGCATGGGCGATGTAGGAACAGGTATTGCGGATAATATCCATGCTATGTATTGGAATCCGGGTGGCTTGGCATATCAATTTGACCGTCAAGCAACACTTTCTTACTCTAAATGGTTGCCACAATTCAACGCCGATCTTTTTTACAGCTATGCAGCATACTCACAGTATGTCGAGGCACTACAAGGCACCGTTGGTGCGTCGTTCACTTTCATGAATCTTGGTGAATTTACTCGCACCAACATTAATGGGGAAGCACAAGGCGTATTCCGCTCGAATGAGTTTGCACTCAGTCTCACATATGCAACGCAGCTTTCCGAGGATTTCGGTGCCGGTGTTAATCTCAAGTACATTCAATCTAACCTTGCACAAGGCGCAACCACTGCCGGCGAACAAGGTGGCACGGGAAGCAGTGCGGCGGTTGATCTTGGTATTTTGTGGAAACCCTCAAAACTTACGATTGGTGGACTTGACTTGAGCGATCGCCTTAATGTCGGTTTGAATATCCAAAATATCGGCTCTGCTGTTACCTACATTGCTTTTTCCGATCCACTTCCAACGAGTTTTCGTTTGGGTCTCTCCGGTAAACTTCTCGATGGAAGCGATGGTTTTAATGAATTAACTCTTGCCGCCGATGTTTCTAAATTGTTAGTTAAACGTGATACTGCCGGTGGTTTTGACCGCTTGCCACTATCGATGGTAACAGCATGGAGTAATCCGGGACTTGAGACAGCAATTGGCATGGAGTATGTCTATGCAAAACTCATTTCGTTACGCGCAGGTTACTTTACCGAGCCCTCGCGCTTGGGCAATCGTACATTCTTGACCTTTGGTGCGGGTGTTCGTTATGATATTTTCAGTTTTGATTTCTCATTCATCAATCCTACTGAGCAGAATCACCCACTTGCGAATACACTTCGTTTTACCTTGCTTGTGAATTGGCAGAATATCTCCGGCAAGCAAGCTCCCTTGACAGCAATGCGATAAACAAATCATAGTTCGGTGCTCAAAATTTAAGCATCTTCTTCTTGCGTACGATGTGCGGTGAATGTAGTTTGACGAATGTCTTTCGTCTTGTCTTCATTCACCGCTTTTTTTATGTCTATGTTTTACGACTCGCTCTTTCGCTCACACCGTTCCTCGTACAATTTATTAGCACTCCTTGCCATACTTGTGTGCTTTCACTCTACACCCACTTCAGCGCAGCGCTATCCAACGATTTTACCATTACGTGATCAAGCGGGAGTCATGGATGGATGGCTTCTGAACCGTATGAAGACACTTGTTCCAACTCTCATGCGTGAAGAAGGAATTGACATGTGGGTAATTATCGGACGAGAATACAATGAAGATCCCGTTCTTAAAACCATGCTGCCCGCCACATGGCTTTCAGCACGGCGGCGCACGATTCTTATGCTCACCGATAGTCGAGAAGTGAAATCAGTACAAGCAGTAGCGGATGACCCCATAGAACGTCTTGCTATTGCACGGTATGATGTTGGTCGCTCGTTTAAATCGGCATGGAATCCGACTAAACAACCTGATCAATGGAAACGGCTTGCCGAACTGATTGTCGAGCGCAACCCTAAGCGCATCGCTGTTAATCGGTCGACAACTTTTGCTCATGCCGATGGATTATCTGCTACAGAATATGAACAATTCATACAGGCATTACCTCCTGCATTGCGCTCGCGAGTTGTTCATGCGGAACAAATATCTGTGCGTTGGCTCGAAACACGCACTTCCGAAGAAATGCTTGTATATCCGATGATTTGTAAAATCTCACATGCGATTATTGAGGAAGGATTGTCAGAGGCAGTAATTCAACCCGGCATTACGACAAGTGGCGATGTTGAATGGTGGCTCCGTGAAAAAATTCGTTCGCTCGGATTAGATACATGGTTTCATCCGAGTTGCAGTATTCAGCGACCCGATCCTGACCGTGCAGAACAAACCCCTAACTTTTCATTGCGTCCACTGAATGAAACAATTCTCCCCGGCGATCTGATTCATGTGGATTTTGGTATTACGTATTTGGGGTTGAATACGGATCAACAACAACATGCCTATATCTTAAAACCAGGCGAAACAGAAGCACCCGAAGGATTGCGCAAAGCACTGCAAGCAGGGAATCGCTTACAAGACATTCTGATGAAAAATTTTGCCGTAGGGCGCACAGGCAATGAGAAACTTTTACAATCTCTCGCACAAGCTAAAGCAGAAGGCATCAGCCCTATGATTTACACACACCCGATTGGTTTGCATGGTCATGCAGCCGGTCCTGCTATTGGCATGTGGGATTCTCAAGGCGGCATTGCGGGCACAGGTGATGCAACGATGCACGCCAACACAGCATATTCGATTGAGTTAAATGCTGAATCACCTGTAGCAGAATGGGGAGGGAAAAAAGTACGTATTATGCTGGAGGAAGATGCTTTCTTTGACGGGAAATCAACAATGTTTATTGATGGACGACAAACAGCACTGTGGCTTATTCCGAGACGGCGATGAGAACTGTCTTACCACTTTTCACGCCATATAGGCATTGCACAAACAAAAAGCCATTTCTCGCGAAATGGCTTTATTCAGTGACCCCTACGGGATTCGAACCCGTACAGCAACCTTGAAAGGGTTGTGACCTAACCGTTAGTCGAAGGGGCCTATTTTCGTAGATTTTGTTGCTTCTCCGAAAAGAGAACGCAAAGATAGGACTTTTTTCAGGAATCACCAAACTTTTCTTCTCGTGTATCTCTGCTTTTCGCTTCGTAACTTTGCTATGTTTATCAGTAGATTTAGTCTTCTTACATACCTCATCAACATTATGTTGTCTATCCGTTTTCTCCACATTATTCTATTGCGTTTATGACTCTTTCTCAGCGTGTGCTTTCTGCAGTCGAATCTCAAACACTTGCCATTACAGCCAAAGCTAAAGCCATGAAAGCACAAGGCATTGATGTGATTTCACTTTCGGCGGGCGAGCCGGATTTTCCGCCTCCTCAATGTGCCAAAGATGCCGTTATTGAAGCTGTGCAAAAAAACTATGCACAATACACCGAAGCTCATGGCATTCCGGAATTACGCAAAGCAGTTGCTGAAAAATTTCAGCGTGAAAATGGCATTGCGACAGCAACTCCCGATAATGTGTTAATCTCCTGCGGTGGTAAACATTCCATTTTTAATGTTCTTTTGGCAATGTGTAATGATGGCGACGAAGTTATTCTTCCCGCACCGTATTGGGTCAGTTATCCTGCTATGATTACAATGGCAGGCGCTATCCCTGTGGTTATTGCAACGACATTGGACAACCGCTACAAAATGACTCCTGATGCTTTACGCTCCGCACTGACTGCCAAAACAAAATGTGTGATTTTAAACTCCCCTTCTAACCCAACGGGAAGCATGTATTCTCGTGAAGAACTTACTGACCTTGCTGAGGTGGTGAAAGATCATGACTGTTTTATCATCAGCGATGAACTCTATGAAAAAATTACCTTTGGTGCAGTACAACATTTCAGTATCGGTTCTCTCAACGAGATTGCTCATCGGGTGATTACAGTCAATGGTGTTTCGAAAGCATACGCTATGCCCGGCTGGCGCATTGGGTATATGAC
>DHLT01000276.1:5307-7667 GCA_002405405.1 Ignavibacteria bacterium UBA4661
AGTCAACCTCAAACCCCAACTCATTAGCCCAACGTGCTGCTCTTGCTGCATTGCTTCATGCCGACGATGATGTGCGCATGATGTGTACAAAATTTGCCGAGCGCAAAGAAAAAGCCATCGCCCTCGCAACAGCCTTACCGAATGTTTCTCATCTTAATCCTGACGGTGCATTCTACCTCTTTCTTGACATCAGCAAAGCACTAACCGAACGATGCCCAACGTCTGTGCGCTTTTGTGAAATTGCCCTTGATCAATTTTATGTCGCAGGTGTACCCGGTGAGGCATTTGGTGCACCGGGTTGTGTACGTTTGTCCTTTGCAACTTCAGAGGATATCTTCCGCGCAGGAATGCAACGATTAGAAGCGGCATTGCAGTCGATTGCATAACAGCCTTTGTAGGATTTGTAACAATTTCTCATCATCATCAACGAAGATGTAATCGCATATTCTGCTACCTCATGGTTTTTTCGTAGGTTTGTAAGTCTTTGTACGTTTTATACCATAAAAGCTACACGCAGAATAATTCGTATCATTTTCTCTTCATTTTTTTTCTTCGCTATGAGTGTTTTAGTCAATAAATCTTCGCGCGTTATCGTTCAGGGTCTGACCGGTAATGAGGGTACATTCCACGCTTCGCAAATGCTTGCATACGGCACGAATGTTGTCGGCGGTGTTACACCGGGCAAAGGTGGCACAGTGTATTCCGGCAAAGGCGAAGATCTGTTCACGCGCCCTGTGCCTGTCTTCAACACAGTTGCTGATGCTGTGCGTGAAACCAAAGCTAATGTTTCGATTATCTTTGTTCCTGCACCTCTTGCCGCTGAAGCTATTTTAGAAGCTATTGCCGCTGAAGTTGCTCTCATCATTTGTATCACCGAAGGTATTCCTGTTCGTGATATGATTACCGTGAAAGCTGCTCTTGACAAATCATCATCGCGGTTGATTGGTCCGAATTGCCCTGGCGTTATTACACCCGGCGAAGCAAAGATCGGTATCATGCCGGGCTTCATTCACAATCCCGGCACGATTGGGATTGTATCACGTAGTGGAACACTTACCTATGAAGCTGTGAAACAGATTACCGACCTTGGCTTAGGTCAGTCAACCTGTATCGGTATCGGTGGTGATCCGATCATTGGAACAAAATTTATTGATGCGATTAAACTCTTCAACGAAGACCCCAAAACAGAAGCAATTTTGATGATTGGTGAAATCGGTGGGAATGCAGAAGAAGAAGCCGCTGAATATGTTAAAGCCCATGTTAAAAAGCCTGTGATTGGGTTTATTGCAGGACAAACAGCACCTCCGGGTCGTCGTATGGGTCATGCTGGTGCTATTATCTCCGGTGGTAAAGGTACTGCTGCTGAGAAAATGGCAACTATGAAAAAATGTGGTATCCATGTTGTCGTATCGCCTGCTGATATGGGTAAAACCGTGGTGAAAGCACTTGGTAAAGATGTATAAGCAACGTCGAAGTCTGCTGCTACACCGACCAAAACAGCATCAACGAAACCTGTTACAAAAGCTCCCGCTAAAGTTGCCGCAAAAGCTCCTACAGCAAAAGTATCAGCAACAAAAGCTCCTGCAGCAAAAGTATCAGCAACAAAGACTCCTGCATCTAAAGCTTCTGCTCCTGCAAAAAAAGCGACAAAAAAATACGACCATTTCAGTATGGCATTCCTCAGGGGTGGGGAGTGCCATTTTTTTTCATTCATTTGTATTGTGTGATTTATGGAACGTAGTCTTGCTATTATCAAACCTGATGCCGTCAAAAAACATTCGTTTGGGGAAATTTTAGCGCATATCAAAAATGCAGGATTCACTATTCTTGGTTTTAAAATGGTACGCTTGACCGAAGAACAAGCCGGTGCATTTTATGCTATTCACAAGGAGCGTCCTTTCTATGGTGAATTGGTAAAATTCATGACTAGTGGTCCTGTGGTGCCGATCGCTCTCGAAAAAGAGAATGCCGTTGCCGATTTCCGCGTGTTGATTGGTGCAACAGATCCTGCTGAAGCAGCTGATGGTACGATTCGTAAACTTTTTGGCGCATCAAAGGGTGAGAATGCCATTCATGGTTCAGATTCGGTTGAGAATGGCAAGTATGAAGTGAATTTCTTCTTTGCCGAAAGCGAACTCGCGGCAAATGGTCGCAGTCAGGCTTAATGATACAATCATCTGTTTTTTCTCACTCTCGACTACATGGTGATAAGACATGTTGCAAGAATTTCGGAGAATCTCAACAGAGGTGAAATATACAAACACGTATTGGCAATACGGGTTTGATATTTTTGGACGGGCAGACGGCTAACAAGGTGAATACCATTATGTAAATACACCCGGCTCTGTCATGATTGTCAA
>DHLT01000085.1:0-205 GCA_002405405.1 Ignavibacteria bacterium UBA4661
CCCTTCAACGGCAATGCTCCATTCGTTAGAAGCACGATATTCAAAGCCCGGTACAAACCCGGTAAAAGGAATCATAAATGATCGGCGATTAAACATTAATTCTCGAGCGTTTTGTCCGGGCTTTGGAGCATAACGCACTGTAACGACATCCGACCCTTGCTGACTATATCCTGTACCGATATAAGCACGAATGTAGCCAATGAAT
>DHLT01000085.1:345-836 GCA_002405405.1 Ignavibacteria bacterium UBA4661
TAAGCACGAATGTAGCCAATGAATTTATCGCCCGCTTTATACGAGCTATATTTAGCACTTGCAAGAAGCGAGATCGTTGTAGCGGCAGGTCTATTACCAGAATTGACATCAAGAATTTGTGCCTCCGGATTAGCTGGAAATGGTGTGGCGGGCATCGATTTTACGGCATTACTAATCCATGACGCATTGTAGGGTTGGTAGGTGTAGTATCCTTCAATGCTCCATTCAAACCGCCCGTTCCGCTGTCCAAATTGCAATCCTGTGGCGAACATCGCTCTCGAAAAACCACTTTCAAATGGTGTTACGGCTTCCATACCTAAACGGATACCATTCGCCAATCCTATTCTTGTTCTTGGCAAATTATTGATGGAGGTAGAATCACGAGCAGAGAGAGAGCCAAGCGTGCTGGCAGAAGATTCTTGCGGAGAACTTGTTCGTTCTGTTGTTTGTGCCACGAGCAATGAAGAGTGCAATACACAGCATAGTATTGC
>DHLT01000085.1:1026-3090 GCA_002405405.1 Ignavibacteria bacterium UBA4661
TACACAGCATAGTATTGCTTGGACAACCGTCAAGCGATAGCGGGAAATCCTCATGATATCCTCATAAAAAGTTGATAAAACAGAGCGTTGCCAACAAGTCGGCAAAACGAGTTACTTTTTTATCATACAGCCAGGCAACAAAGACATTGAAAAGAAATACAGTAATTTGATGTTCACATACTTTTGCACAACAACATCTACAACGAAGATAAAGTAGTGTAGAGAAAGTATCTTGTTCTTTGGTGAATTTTTTTTTACTGCCAATGAATTCTATTTATTCCAATACATCGCTGACACGACCTGCTTTAGTACGGGTAATTGCGGGCTTTGCAACCTTGTTCTTCTTAATCAATCTTGCACAAGTGTATAAGCTGACAGCAGTACATTCCTATTCAGATTTTAACATCCTCTACCAAGCCGCAAAAGCATTTGCCGAGGGTGAAAATCCATACTTAAAGCGGGCGCATGATTTGTATTTCTATCCGCAGTTTTTTACTGTGTTTTTTTACCCGTTTACGCTCATGCCAGTGCTGGTTTCACACATTGTTTGGTATGTGGTATCGATAGCATCATTGTATGGAACCGTAACAATTCTTGCACGCATGATGGGTATTGGTGGGGATAGACATGTGCAGATATTGGGTATTACCGGACTCTTTTTTATTTCGGTGATACAGTTGGATATTATGACGGGGAATATCAATGCGTTTCTCCTACTCGTTTTGGTTATGGGGCTTGCCACGAGCGATACACAGTTCACACCATTTGCATGGGTTCGCACTCTGCCATCATGGGTACGTATAGTGTTACCCGGTCTGTGGATTGCAGTGGGTGTTGGGCTGAAATTTGCACCAATTGTGTTGCTCATTCTTCCGGCACTGCATTGGCGCGGATTGCAGGGTAGACCTATACCGGCGGTGTGGCGTAATATCATGCCTGTGGGCATTGCGATACTGGCGGTTGTAGTACTTTGTGTTGTATTGCCATATCTCTTGCATGGTGCAGACACAACGGCATGGTACCCATATTGGTGGAAAGAGCTGATTGCTCCAGCGGTACAAAAGCGAGGAGGATCAAGCCAAGACTACACTTTTGCCGGGATGATTGCCGAATTATTTTTGCGACAAAATTTTGCACCCCTATGGTTAAAAGCAGTTTGTGGTGCTCTCTTGTCGTCCGGTGTTGCATGGCTGATGTGGCAGAGGAAGTATATTATGGGGTATTGTCTTGCCCTTATGATTATGCCGATGACCGGAACGCACAGTTATCCTTTTCATTTTATTATGGTTATTCCTGCTTTTGTCATTGTGTGCCGATGGCTTCTTTTAGAGCGAGGAATTCAGGTTGGCGAAATTCTCGTGGAATTCACGCGTGGTCGCAAAACCATGCTCTGGCTCGCGATATTTCTACTGCAATTGTGTTTGTTATGGGGAAATGATGTTAAACAATTTCCTTTGGATAATCTTGCTCTTGTTCTGCTCTACGCGCTCACGCTATGGATCGCAAGTACACAATGTGGTTCAGTACTTGACGAGTGCGAATGAGCATATTTGCAAATATTGGAGCTTGCCTATTCTCGTAATGATTGGATGACTTTTTGATAGTCGGGGAAGAGATCTTTTTTCTTGTCTTGTAGTGTCCAGCAAATAATCTGGTACCAGTAGCCCTTGGTTTCAATGTAGCCACACAGATATGCCGCATCAATATCATCTGTACGCCCGACGATTTCAACCATCATACCTTTATCGCCAAGTTTGGTGGTAAAGTTTGTTGGCTTTGAAAGGGTCGCTCGCGTGAGTTTTTCACCAAAGGATTTTGACATTTGCTCGGTAAACTCTTTAAGATTCTCAAATGCAGCACCCGCATCGCGTAGTTGTTCCTTGCTGTCCTCGATAACGATGATATATGCTTCTTTGCGACCATTTTTGAATTGCAATGTTGCATTATCATTTAAGTCGCGAGTTGATTGCATATACTCAGGGACGCTGAGGTAGAAAATATGTCCTTCTTTTTTCTCAACAAATTTTGTCTGCGCCAAAGCGGTCTTTGATTAGACAAATGATA
>DHLT01000298.1 GCA_002405405.1 Ignavibacteria bacterium UBA4661
ATGGGCTTGATAAACAAGTCATTGATACCCATTTCCATACAGTCTTTTACGGTTGCAGGATCGGGTGTACGTGTAATGACAATGACTGCAAGTTTTTCTTTAGGCCAATCTTTGCGTATTTTTTTCAAGACAGCTTTGCCTGACATTTTTTGAAGATTAATGTCAATGAGTAGGACATCTGGGGCAGACTTTTTTGCTGTAGAGAGAAGTTCAAATGCAAAGAATGGATCGTCAGTATCCTCGTGATTATACCCAAGATTCTTTTCGACAATTTCACGAACCTGCGATCGAATATGTCGCTCATCATCTAAGTGGAGAATACGATACTTTGCCATGTCTGTAAAAAATATGATGAGAAATGAAAAAAAATGACTGTATTTCGAGTTATACATACTCACATAGTTGGTGGCACGAATATCTGAAAATCACGTAGATTTTGCACACAGAAAATACACATTTCGAGTGAGAATTTGTTATGATTCAAAGAGTGTTCCGGTCTTCTGAGTTCGTGTAATCCCAAAATGTTTATAGGCAAGTTCTGTTGCTTCACGACCACGTGGCGTTCGATTCAAAAAACCCTGCTGAATAAGAAATGGCTCATAAACCTCTTCGAGTGTCCCTGATTCTTCGCCAACTGCTACAGCAACCGTGTTCAAGCCAACTGGACCACCTGAAAATTTCTCCATGATGGCGAGCATGATGCGTTTGTCCATATCGTCAAGACCATACTCATCCACTTCAAGCGCGGACAATGCAATGTCAGCTATCTGCTTTGTAACTCTGCCATCGCCTTTGATTTGTGCAAAATCACGTGTGCGCCGAAGCAGGCGATTAGCGATACGTGGCGTACCACGAGAGCGGCAGGCAATCTCATACGCACCCTCTTCGTGGATCGGCAATTTCAAAATTCCGGCAGAACGCATAATGACTGATGCTAACTGCTCCTTTGTGTAATAATCTAAACGACTAATCACACCAAAGCGAGAACGAAGGGGAGCGGTGAGTAGTCCGGCTCTTGTTGTTGCGCCAATTAAGGTGAATTTAGCAAGAGTAATTTTAACTGATCGTGCTGATGGACCCGAATCAATCATGATGTCGAGTTCGTAATCTTCCATTGCTGAGTATAAAAACTCTTCTACAACAGGCGACAAACGGTGAATTTCATCAATAATAAGAATATCTCCATCTTCGAGATTCGTCAGCAAGCCCGCTAGGTCGCCGGGTTTCTCTAGGACAGGTCCTGACGTTGTTTTTATATCAGCGCGCATTTCCCGTGCAATGATATGCGATAAAGTTGTTTTACCTAAGCCCGGTGGACCCGTCAGTAAGACATGATCCAATGCTTCGCCACGTTTAAGAGCCGCTGCTATAAATACCTTGAGGTTGTCAATAATTTCTTCTTGACCGGTGAATTCATCAAACCCTGAGGGACGAAGTGAAAGATCGTAATCTTCTTCAGCCATTCGTTCAGTGGCTACCACCGAGTTACGCAGTGTTTTGTCGGAATTATGAGGAGCTTTTGCCAATGCCATAGATCAAGATAAATGAAGTAGTAGAGCCCTATGCCTTGCGGATAAATTCACCAAATAAGTCATACTCAGCAGCGTCTGTAATCTCGGCAATAATCATGTCACCGGGTTTGAGCATTTCTGATGAACGAATAAATACTTCATTGTCCACTTCAGGCGCATCTGCTTCGGTTCGACCTTGGAATTCACCGGAAGCAACATCATCAATTAGTATTTTGAATTGCTTACCGATTTTAGCTTCATTTTTTTCTAATGAAATATCGCGCTGAATATCCATGATACGCTGTGCACGCTCTTGTTTTACTTCTTGAGGGATAGGATCGCCAAGGATGTACGCGTAAGTGTTATCTTCAAGAGAATACTCAAAGCAACCTAGTCGGTCGAATTTCATGGTTTCAACGAATGAACATAATTCTTCGAAATCTTTTTCTGTTTCACTTGGATAGCCCGTAATAAACGTTGTACGCAGAGCGATGTCCGGCACGGTATCCCGAATTTCACCAATTAGTTTCTCTAAGGTATTTCGAGTAATACCACGTCGCATAGACTTGAGAACATCAGTTGAAGCATGCTGCAAGGGCATATCGAGGTATTTGCAGATATTATCACGCTCAGCAATGACCGGCAAAATTTCTTTGGGGAATTTTGCAGGGTATGCATACATAAGGCGGATCCATTCTACGCCCTCAACATCACTGACTGCGCGGAGTAAATCTGCAAGTGCACGCTCACCATACGCATCCAAGCCATAATATGTCAGATCTTGAGCAATCAGAATTAATTCTTTTACGCCTTTGCTGACAAGTGATCGTGCTTCTTTGATAACGTCTTCTTTTGGCTTGGTGCGGTGCTTGCCACGCATGAGTGGAATTGCACAGAAAGAGCAAGGATTATCGCATCCTTCCGAAATTTTAAGATAGGCAAAGTGACTCGGTGTTGTAAGAATGCGCTCCCCTAAGAGTTGGTACTTGAAATTTGGTGTGAGGGTTTTGAGGATATTTTCAAAATCCGATTCACCAAAAAAATGATCAACTTCGGGCATCTCTTGGGCAAGTTCATTGCCATAGCGTTGCGACAGACAGCCGGCAACAATTAATTTTTTCAGCGAGCCTTCGGTTTTGAGTTTTGAAGCTTCAAAAATGGTTTCGATACTTTCTTCTTTTGCTTTTTCAATATAGCCGCAAGTATTGACAATCACCGCATCGGCGTGTTCCGGTTCAACAAGATTCAAATTATGTGCTTTGATTGCACCCATAAGATACTCTGAGTCGGCAGTGTTTTTACTGCAACCAAGAGTAATCACGGATACTGAAGAGATTGCATCATTACGTTGAGTAGTACGAGCATGTTTGGTTGGATTTGTTTTCATAATTACCTTGAAATGATAAGTGTCGATACCGACTCTGAGCGAGTAATAAAATAACTTCTCGCATTCTTTTTTATCTGATACTCTCCGGAGTGATTGTAACTTTTCTTTTGCATAAAAAGCAGGACTCATTATTTG
>DHLT01000269.1:0-3323 GCA_002405405.1 Ignavibacteria bacterium UBA4661
CTCGGTATTATCACCGAGCAAATCGGCAAAGGCAATTCCGTTACATTGATTGGCTTTGGAACATTCAGTGTATCGAAACGAGGCGCACGTACCGGTAAAAACCCACGCACCGGCGAGAAAATTAAAATCGCTGCTCGAAAAGTACCAAAATTCTCTGCCGGCAAATCGTTGAACCATGTTGCAAATGGCGTGAAAAAAGTAGCTCCTGCTAAAGCTGCGAAAAAAGCTGCTCCGAAAGCTGCGGCAAAACCAGCCGCTAAAGCTGCTAAGAAAAAATAAGTAGTTGCTTACTGTGTGACTTCAAAATTTTCAAACCGCTCATTTGTGCAATGAGCGGTTTTTTTATGGTCCGCATGAGATATCCTTCCTGTTTTATTTGTCATGTACGGAAATCTTTTTCCTATCTCTTAACTTCTGCATAGCTTGAACCTCTGAAAACAAGCTATCGTTATTTTCAGACTTATTGCAACCAATGCCATTAGCACTTCCACATCTTACAACAGCGCATGGATTGACGCGCACAACTATTCTTGAACTTTTTCAGTCGGCGGAAGAGTATTATACACGACTTCGCATAGGAACGAAGCGTTTTGATGTTTTACAGGGTATTTCAGTAGTCTTGGCATTTTTTGAAAATTCTACGCGCACGCGTATGTCTTTTGAAATTGCAGCAAAGCGTCTTTCAGCAGAGATTACAGGATTCCAAGCATCGGCAAGCAGTGTCAATAAAGGGGAAACATTACTGGATACAATTCGCAACATCGAAGCAATGCATGTTGATGTTTTAGTAATGCGTCATAGCAGTTCAGGGGCGCATGAATTTCTTCGTCGTCACGCAGGGTGTCGGATTGTCAATGCTGGCGACGGACAGCATGAGCATCCTACGCAAGCATTGCTTGATGCTTTTACGTTGACACGGAAGTTCGGTCATCTTGAAGGATTAAAGTATTGCTTGGTTGGTGATATTTTACACAGTCGTGTTGCACGATCTAATATCCCCATTTTTAAAGCACTCGGAGCAGAAGTTGCCGTTTGTGCACCGGGTACGCTTTTACCAAAAGATATTGCATCGTTTGGTGTTAAGACATTCTCTGATATTGATACAGCAGTAGCATGGGCGGATGCTATGAATGTTTTGCGAATTCAGTTTGAGCGACAAGATCAAGGACTGATCCCTACTATTCGGGAATACACGGAATGGTTTGGAGTGAAGGATCATCATCTGCGATTAAAGCCGAATATTGCTATTCTCCATCCGGGTCCGATCAATCGTGGTATTGAATTAGAGGCAATTGTTGCCGATGCCGCTCAATCACTGATCTTACCACAAGTTGAACACGGTGTTGCTATTCGTATGGCAGTGCTGACAGCCCTTGCGAATGATATTCGTGCCACGCGACATTGATTCGCAGAAGATATTTTTTGCGGTAATAATTTTTTTCGACGATTATATTTTTTCATTTTTTTCGAGTATATCATGCCAAAGCGTACAGACATCAAAAGCGTTCTTGTTATTGGTTCGGGTCCGATTGTTATTGGGCAAGCCTGTGAGTTTGATTATAGCGGTACGCAAGCGTGTAAAGCATTGCGCGAAGAAGGTATTCGTGTTGTACTAGTTAATTCGAACCCTGCCACTATTATGACCGATCCTGAAAACGCCGATGCTACGTATATCGAACCTATCACATCGGCATATATTGAAGCAATTATTGCAAAAGAGCGACCTGATGCAATTCTACCGACCGTTGGTGGGCAGACAGCACTCAACGCGGCTCTAGATCTTCATGAGCGCGGTATTCTCCGTCGCTATAATGTTGAATTGATCGGCTCAAAACCGGAGTCTATAGAGAAAGCAGAGGATCGAGAAAAATTTCTGCAAGCGATGCAAAACTGTGGTCTGGAAATGGCTCGTGGACGATTTGTTACAGATTTTGAAGATGGGATGAAAGCCGCTGAAGATATCGGTTATCCAATCATTTTGCGACCATCGTTTACATTGGGAGGATCCGGTGGTGGTATTGCGTACAATCAAGAGGAATTTGAAGACAAATTAAAAAATGCTCTCAATGCAAGTCCTGTCCATCGTGTTTTGCTGGAAGAGTCTATTATCGGGTGGAAAGAGTTTGAGTTGGAGGTCATGCGTGATACCAAAGATAATGCGGTAATTATTTGTTCGATCGAAAACTTTGATCCGATGGGTGTGCATACAGGTGATTCAATTACAGTAGCACCTGCTCAGACACTTACTGATCGTGAATATCAAAAAATGCGTTCGGCTGCGATTACAATTATGCGAGAAATCGGCGTTGAAACAGGTGGTGCAAATGTGCAATTTGCGGTTAATCCGAAGGATGGACGTTTGATCGTGATTGAGATGAATCCTCGTGTCTCTCGTTCATCGGCATTAGCATCGAAAGCAACGGGATTCCCAATAGCTAAAATTGCAGCCAAGCTTGCAATTGGCTATACACTTGACGAGATCACCAATGATATTACCAAAAAAACACCGGCCTGTTTTGAACCAACGATCGACTATGTTGTAACGAAAATTCCTCGCTGGGATTTCGAAAAATTTCGCGGTGAAACCGATGAGCTGACGGTGCAAATGAAGTCGGTAGGGGAGGTCATGGCGGTGGGTCGTACGTTCAAAGAATCCTTCCAAAAAGCCATTCGGAGTATGGAGAAGAAGCGTACCGGTTTTGGTTTTGACACGGCTGAATTTTTGGATGATCGTGTGCCAGCCATAGATGAACTCAATGTGCTACGCGAACGCTTGAAAAAACGTACTTCGCAATCAATCTTTGATGTTTGCGACGCATTGCGTTTTGGTATTACACCGCAAGAAATATGTGCACTAACAAAGTATGATGCATGGTTTATCGATCAAATGCTTGAGATTGTCGAAGCGGGGCAAGCACTTGTTCACCGGCGTAAAGCATATCAGGGCGATGATTTTCTGCGAACACTCAAGCCGCATGAGATAATGTGGTATAAGCAATTAGGTTTTTCGGATGCACAGCTTGCCTTGATCTGTGGTATAAAAGAGCCAGAGTTTCGCGTATATCGTAAAGCACAAGGTATTGTACCGGTTTTCAAAACTATTGATACATGCTCGGCAGAATTTGAATCAGAAACGCCGTATCATTACTCGACGTATGAACAAGAAAATGAATCGAAACGATCGGATCGCAAAAAAGTTGTTATTCTTGGTGGTGGACCGAACCGCATCGGGCAGGGTATTGAATTTGACTATTGCTGCGTACAGGGAATTATCGCGCTTAAAAAAGCGGGTTATGAAGCGATCATGATTAATTGCAATCCAG
>DHLT01000269.1:3480-3765 GCA_002405405.1 Ignavibacteria bacterium UBA4661
GATCATGATTAATTGCAATCCAGAAACAGTATCAACTGATTACGATACTACTGACAAGCTGTATTTCGAGCCGCTTACTGCTGAAGATGTCTTGAATGTTCTCGACCATGAGCAGCCCGATGGTGTGATTGTTACTTTTGGTGGTCAAACGCCACTGAAACTTGCACAACGTATCGAAAAAGAAGGCTACACTATCTTGGGTACATCGCCCGATGGTATTGATTTAGCAGAAGATCGTAAGCGATTTGGGGAACTGTTGGAAGCTTTGCATATCGTATGACCTCA
>DHLT01000102.1:0-324 GCA_002405405.1 Ignavibacteria bacterium UBA4661
AAAGTCATAGAGCCTACTTGCTGACCACGATTGGTGATAAAGAATGCCGCACAGTTTTGTTGTGTAACCCGCTCTTGGGTGGTCGTCTGCGATAGCTCCGGTTGAATTTCTGTGTGCAGACGTACCAGTACACTATCCTCATCAGGACGATCAACAATATCGGCATCAGGACCATTTCTACGGAAGAGAATCACGGAGTCCATTTGACGAACATTCACACCAACAATTTGAATAAGATTCCCCGGCACAAGCGCAGTCGTACTCATGCGAGTAATCATTGGCGGACGCAGGATAATGAGTGGTGGCGTAACATCATTACCTCCG
>DHLT01000102.1:577-5991 GCA_002405405.1 Ignavibacteria bacterium UBA4661
CATCGGCACCCGTATTCGGCAGAATCGTACCGGTCAGTATCGCACCACGGAAGAACTGTGCACTCGTTAATAAACCGAGGTTATTTCCTGTAATGGTAATCGTATCGCCCGGCAGAACAAGACGCGGTGTCATGCTGCTGACAGTCGGCGCACCGGATGTGAAGAATGATGCACTTTCAAAGGGTTGATTCACTACCGAGCGCACACGCACACGATATTCTACTTGTGCCGTTGCCAGCGGCAGTGCAAACAACACACTATCGCCTGTTTGCGAGTAGCGGTTTGCAGGGATCGTATCAACTCGTGTTTGCACACCATTGGCAAGCGTAACTAACATGACTACATTCACCCGATTAAACGGACTGATAAATGCACGAATCGTACCACCATTGGGATAACTGCCCGCGCTTGTACGCACGGTAATCGGTGGTACAACAAAGAAGGTATCACGCGACAGAGCTGTGCCACCCGTATTCACTACCTGCAAACGGTATCCGCGATTGGCTGGTGGGATACGTCCCGATATCGGCAGTGTAATTTGTGCTTGGTCATCGGTTGCTGTATTCGTGCTGAGTGTACGCCCACTGATTGCAAGCGCGTAGGGCTGTTCGCCTGTTGTTGGCACAAGCGGCACGGCATTGACAGCACTCAGCGTTTCAAAACTTTGTCCTGTTATCGTGAGCGTACCATTCGTTGCAACCAACACAGGGCTAATTGTACGAACCAAGGGCGCAGGTAAAGGATTGATGCCGAAACTTGACACAAGATTGCCTACCTGCCCGATCAACCGGAGACTACCCGTAACATTTTGTAAACTGTCTTCGGAGAATTTTATAGTGAGTTGTGTTTGTGTGCGACTCACGATGGATACGTTTTCGCTATAGTTCCCACTGAGGAATTGCACTTGGGTAATCACATCGAGATCAGTACCGGTCAGAATCAAATTCGTACTGCGTGGATGACGCACAATCGTTATCAAGGAATAGGCGGAGCTATTCGGTGCTGATGCTTGCGTAATCGTAGGCGCACCGATAACACGAATACCAGTGCGCACAGCACGACCAACAGTATTCTCGACAACTAATGTTCCCACACCGGCACGAGCATTTCCCGCAATCGTGAGTTGGAGAGAATCATTACCGCGCGGTGTGCGTGCCAAAAACTGTAGAAATCCACCGCCCATATCGATATAGGAAGAACTACTCACATCAACATCTGCTCCGGTAACAACAATACTTCCTCCGGCAAGAATCGCTGTCGTGGCCGTACCTGTTGTCGTGAAAAGACCTGCAATGGTCGGCGTACCAAAAATGCGAATTGTTTGGGTTTGATCCTGACCTGCCGTATTGGCAATGCTGATGGGTATCGCTGTACCACGCACATTACTTGGTATGCGAACTGTCAATGTTATATTCGACTGCAACACAAAACCAAGACCAAATGTAGAACTTTGTTCACCCAATACAACTCTATTGACGAACCCAAGATTATTACCGATAATGGTAACATTACTGTTCTGCCCAACAATCGTGGGCGTTACACTATTGATCGTTGGTGGCAGGACGACTTGGAGCGGTGTTGTTGCTATGGTGCTACCATCAGAATTTTCGAGATATACAAAACCATTCACCTGCGTAGTGAAATTCGGAATTGTTACTGCCACAAAGGTACTTGCCGTTTGCGTAATCGTTGCTGTTGAACCATTCACGCCAAAGAAGCGCACTGCCGTGATATTACTCAGATTATTACCGAAGATAAACAGCGTACGACCCGGTACAATTTGTGTCGCACTAAAGCCCGTAATGTCCGGTTGCAAGCCAATGATACGCCCACTTACCGATACTGCTGTTGTTATAGTAGCACCTGTAGCATTCACTGTTGTTGCAGTGATCGAACCCGAGAGTGTCGTCGGTACACTTCCACTTGCTTGTACCCATATCGTCGTTGTTTGCGCTGTGCTGTAGGTTACCGGAATGGTAAGACTCGTACTGAATGCTACATTATCAAGGGAGAGTAAAAGATTCGCCGGAGCAGTTACCGTTACGGCTTGTTGCAAATAACGGGTGGTCAGCATTATGCTTTGCGTGGTTGTTGCATTCACATTAACCGCGCCCAGATTGAGAGTGCTTGTTGAGAATACTACTTGTGGTGCAGGAATCACTGCTGTACCATTCACACTCAGACTATTCGTACCACTGCCGCTTTGTACCGACAGCGAACTTGCCACTGTTTGCGTAGTAGTCGGCGTGAATTGCACTTGCATAGTGGCACTCACACCACCATTGCCATCGGGTGTCAAAAGAATTGTATTGCCAAACGTATTGTTCGTACTCGATGCAATCGCTACATTCGGAATTACATTGCTGATCGTAACATTCTGCCGCTGATTAGCGGCTGTTATGCTGACAGTGATTGTCGTACTTTCTTGCGCATTGATCGTTCCAAGATTGATACTACTTGGCGAGAATGTAATCGTTGGTGTCAGCGCATTGATCGTTACACTTGCTGTTGTCGGTGAGTTCCGCAGTGATGTCAAACTGATCGTTTGTGTACCCGTAGAAAAATTCCATGCAATCGGTGTGGTTATCTGTGTCGCCGATACAATCGTGAAATTCACCGCTGTACCGCCAATCGTCATCGTCGTTACTTGTGTGAAGTTTGTTCCTGTCAGCGTGAGTGTATTTCCCGCAACAATCGGGTTCGGACTCACTGCTGTAATCGTCATCGGCGCAACAAATGTAAAACCCGCTTGACTGCCATTACTGCCCGGTACCGTTACCGCTACATTCCCACTTGCACTATTCGGTGCGACCACTGCCGTTACCGTATTGTCATTCACGACCGTAAAACTACTCGCATTCACACCACCAAAACTCACACCATTCACTTGATTGAGATTTGTTCCCGTTATCGTTACTGTCTGCCCCACACCCGCAATAGTCGGCGTAAAACTCGTGATCGTTGGTACAAGCTGTGCCACACTGAATGTGGCAGTGCTACTGCCTTCGCGTCCATTCACCGTCAGTGTATAATTCCCCGCTACACTGATCGCATTGGCAGAAATACTTGCGGTGATTTGTCCATTCGTTGCTGTTACAACAGTAATGCCCGTACTACTTCCACCCGTCCGTTGTATCGTTGCCGATGTATTACTAAAGCCCACACCATTGATCGTGAGTGTTGCCGCAGAATTTGTCGTAAAACTTGTCGGGCTAATGCTCGTAATCTGCGGATTCACACGAATCGGAAGCGTAATCAATTGATTGCCATAGCTTGCATTGTTATACCCAATCGTGAATTGATACTGCGCCGATGTCGCAAACGTCGTTGCGGGAAGATTCAACCGCACCGTACTGCCATCATTACTCGCCACAAATGACAACACATTAAAAGTCGCTGTCGTTACGCCATTGTTATCCGCAATACTCAGCCATGCCGATGTTACTGTACCAATTCCTGTTGCATTAAAGTTGATTGTTACTGGATCTAGTGTTGCAACCGTACTGCTTGGTGTCAGTGTGACTGGAATAAAACGATACGTTGTACCCGATGGAATACTCGATGTAGTTACCGTATTCACATTTGCCGCAAGAATACTAAAGGCACTACCCGCTACCGATGAGCGCACCGTGCGCGACACAGGATCAATCAGCAGAAAGTTCGTATTGACCTTCCCTGCATTCATACCGATTGCCATATCGCGTGCCGTGCCGGTCACCACCATATTGCCATAGACGAACTCGACAACATTACTGCCCTCATACAGCCGTACTTGAAAATTGAAGGTTCCATTGATAGCAGGATGGTATGCTATATTCACCCACTCCACCACAAACACACGATTGGGTGCTACTCCGAGCGTTTGCGATACCACGCGCCGTGTTGCACTCGTTGTACTCAAATTCAAATCTGCTCCCCATGGAATCACCACCGGATTTATTGTTGCATCATTCACCTGAAAGCCAAAACTCGCGGCATTGATTGCAACATCGAATGCCAAATAGCCATTAGACGATGCTTTGATCTGCGTGTAATTCTGTCCCGCGTACGTAAAGGTAAAAGGCAAGGTAAGCTGTTGTTGAGTATCATCACCGGCGAGTGATGTCAATGTCTGACCTGTATTGTTGATACTGCTATATGTGCCTGTACTTGCCGAGAACACATAGTTCTCCGCTACCCGAAATTGCTGGGCTTGGAGCATTGATTGCCATAGAATACCTAGAAGAAAAGCACATAGAAACACATGTGAACATGGTGAAAAAAACTTCTTCATAACAATGTGATGATGGTAACGAAAATCATGGTAATGCCACAAAATACAAAAACACATGGGCAATTACATGGCGTTTGTGTGTATGATTGCTCGTGAGAGATATTACATGTGTTGTTTTGGAATATGCTACGTTTGCGGCATCATCGTTGTTTTTTGGATGTCCGACGTTTGTGTTGTAGAGACATTGTACCCGTGCTGAGCTTGCCGTAGCATGCAATGTCTCTACGTCTGCAATGACTCTATGGGGGAATACTGTGCATCCAGCATTTCGCTCAATCAACCACTCAATGAAAAGGGGCAGAAGACCTCAACAATGAGCGTCTTCTACCCCCTCATCACCTGATAGGATAATACCCGCTAAAAATCCAAGTTGTAACTGTATGTGCCTGTATCCGAATCTATCGAGAAGCCCGCCTTGACATCAAAACAGACTTTTGCCGCCGCACCGCCACCGAGAAGGCTCACACAAGTATTTGCGCTATTACAACTGGCACTGCAATCACCGATGCTTCCCGATGCACGAAACCTAAATTTTCCGGAACCATCGTATTTGATTGACTGCCCATAAACATAGCGGAAGCTACCCTCGAAATTACCGTCGGCAGATGCATCGAGCTTCACACCGAGTACACGACCTGATCCTTTCAGAGAACCATACATTTTTGCGCCACCATAGATTGTGTACGATGGAATAGCAAAACCTGCTACTGTTTTCGGACCACTGCGTGGTTCTATCGCTACGTATGCCGCGCCAACCGCATACGCCTCACCACGCAATCTTACATCATAAAGACCCAAATCGATATTGTTTGAGAAAGACTCATTGATGAATACGACTGACGCGGCAGCAAACAAACCCGTAAAAGAATTATATGCTACTTTCAACTTTGTTGGAGTATCCTCAAACGTAAAGGGATATCGATATGCCAGCACTACGCGTGCATCGTTGATGTCGAACGCATTCATCACGCGGGCTTTTGCTCGTGCATCAAAGAAGTATTGCTGTTTCGATGGATACACATCAAAGTCTGCCGCTAATTTCAAATCGACAGCATTAGGCCAGTTGATTACCGTACGGAGCTTACCTGTTACGCGCATATCGGAGAAGAAAATCGAGACTTGTGCTGTATCGCCCTCGCCG
>DHLT01000323.1:0-1591 GCA_002405405.1 Ignavibacteria bacterium UBA4661
CTTCCGGCGCGTGGCGCAGAGTGTTGTTCTTGGCTCATGCAATATTCTCCGATATACAAAAGGGCAAATCATCCTCTCTGCCTCTTTCTTGTCCACAAAATTATACCCTATTTACCGCTTTATCTCTGCGCTTGTGTTATGATATTGACTTTCAATCGCTTGCAGAGTTTATTCTTGATAGAGCTATATCACACACCTCTGCTCGTGTGCTCTCGATATCGTTCGATTTCAGAAGCTAGAGAGTTCAATACAACACTAATCACAAAAGCATCATCAATATAACCGAGGATCGGGATATAATCCGGTATTAAATCAATCGGCGATATAAAATACAGCAGACCGGCGACGACAATGGTTTTGCTGGTGAAATCCATTGCAAACGATGTATCGCGAAGCATCTTGTACAAGAGAGCAACATTATTCAAAAGCTTTTGTATCCCGGGTCTGTTAGACGACGCTGAATCAAGCATTTTCTGAATCTTCTGCGGGGTTTGCTCTAGGACTTTTTCCTCATCGCCTTCTTGTACTGTTTGCGCACGTCGATGCAACTCATTACGAAGTGCTTCTTGCTTCTTGGCAGAAATTGTTTCGGACGAATCATTGTCATGCGGCATGGCAGATTCTGGAGAAGATACTTCCGGTTGCGAAGATGTTGAATGCTCCGACATAGGGGAAACTTAAGAAAAAGTAGAACACACAATTATGATGCAAGACGCCGCGAACGAATGAGCAGGTAAGCACCAAGCAAAATTAAGGGAATACTGAGAATTTGCCCCATGTTTAACAGCAGTGCATCTTCAAATTCTACTTGATTTTTTTTCACAAATTCGACTGCAAAACGTGCACCAAAGACCATGATGAAAAAGATTCCCAAAAGTTGCCCATGCGGTGTGCGCTCCCCTTGTTTGCGATACAGATACAGTAACACACCAAATGTTAGAGCATAACATAATGCTTCATATAGTTGAGCTGGATGGCGGGGTACACTATCGCGGAGTGTAAAGACTACTGCCCACGCTACATTCGTTGGCGTACCAATCATTTCCTGATTAAAAAAATTCCCCACACGAATACAAATTGCAGCAAAAGCGGTCACCATTGCAATACGATCGATCATCCATAAAAAAGGCTGTTGAGGGCGTGAGCGTGTGTACAACCAAATAGCAATCATAATACTGATAACGGCACCATGACTGGCATAGCCACCTTTCCAAATCTGAAAAACTTCAATAAGATGTTGTGCATAATACGCAGGGTCATAGAACAATACATGCCCCAATCTCATACCGACTACCGTACTCGTAATCATGTAGAGCGTGAGAGTATCAACATCTTCAATAGGTTTTTGCTCACGACGAAAAACCCACTGTATAACATTATATCCAACAACAAACCCTGATACGAACAGCAAGCCATACCATGCTAATCGTATGTGTAAAGGACCAAGTTGTAGATTGATAATTTCGGGTGAAACAGTCCACACGATTTCTGCAAGCATCGGCATAGATAGGCAAAAAGACTGAAAAACAAGACTCGTAAACGAAACCGACAAGAAGAGATACTGGCACCAATAGGCAAGCAAGACCGATAG
>DHLT01000323.1:1720-2773 GCA_002405405.1 Ignavibacteria bacterium UBA4661
GCTGGCGCCAATAGGCAAGCAAGACCGTTAGAAGTATTTCAAGAGTTTTTTCTTGAGATCGCTCACTACTGCGCTATGAATTTGGCTAACACGACTCTCAGTAATCGTTAGCATCTGACCAATCTCTTTGAGTGTTAAGGATTCATAGTAATACAGCGTCATCACCAGTCGCTGACGTTCAGGAAGATTTTGCAGATAGCGTGCGATATATGCTGAACGCTCTTCATTACCAATACGGTCTAGAGTATCTGCATCTTCCGATGGAACATTTGCCAAATGATCAATTGGCATATCATCTTCATCTGTTTGAATTGGCGCGTCATTCATCGAAAGCGTAGCACGGGCTTCGGCAGTTGCACGCAGATATGTCTTATATTCTTCGGGTGATATATTCAATTTTTGACGAATCTCTTCTTGCGTTGCTTCACGCCCCAAATCGCTCCGTAGCTGATCGCTTGCTTGCAAATAGTCTTGTGCACGTTTTCGCGCTGTACGCGACAGTACATCCGTTTTACGAATTTCGTCAATAATAATACCTCGAATACGAGGTACAGCATATGTTTCGAATTTGATACCTCGCGCCGCTTCAAACCGCTCGATAGCCTCATTTAAGCCCAGCATACCGATATGTAAAAAATCTTCCTCAGCCAGAACGGTATTGTCTGCCAAATTCAGATTGTTGATGACATATCGTACCAATCCCGTGTACTGCAACATCAACCGTTGCTTTGTAGCATCGGTAGGAGCTATGGTATGTTCATCCCACAGGAGTGCAACTTCTTCGGGCGATAACTGTTCGCGCTGTTTCATGCGTATATCGGACTATCCATGGTATCAAGTGAATACAACTACGATTGAAGTGATGACAAGATGATATTCTTTTTTCGACCTCTTGCATTACCCTATCATACTTGCTTTTACTGTTGATTTTCATTATTAAATGTCAGACTCTCACGAGCAAGTCGTTCAATTTCTTCTTGCAATTTAAGTTGAGAATCCATGAATTCTTGTTGTTCTTCTTCTATTTGTTGACTAGCGGCTTCTGCTTGTTTG
>DHLT01000079.1:0-250 GCA_002405405.1 Ignavibacteria bacterium UBA4661
TCGATGAATACTACCCCATTGAGCCTACTGCCCTGCAAAGCTATGTACGCTTCATGAATGAGTATCTTTTCAATCATGTAGATATCGACAAAAACAACGTACATGTACCGGACGGAACATTAGAACCTTCTGCTATTGCTGAGTATTGCTCGACATATGAGCAAAAAATTCAAGATGCAGGTGGTCTCGATATTCAAATTCTTGGCATTGGTCGCACGGGTCATATTGGCTTCAACGAACCCGGCTCTAC
>DHLT01000079.1:378-1179 GCA_002405405.1 Ignavibacteria bacterium UBA4661
ATGGATAGAACCGTGATCTACACGTGGCTCTGTAACGCGGCTTATTACGCTTGATCGCGTTACCCGTATGGATGCCTCCAGTGATTTCTTTGGCGAAGAGAATGTTCCTCGCAAAGCAATCACTATGGGTATTGCTTCTATCATGAAAGCACGTCGTGTCATCATTATGGCATGGGGGGATGGCAAAGCACGCATTGTCAAGCGCGCAGTGGAAGGAGATATTTCTGATCTTGTGCCGGCAACATTTTTACAGCTTCACGAAAACACAGAATTTATTACGGATACTGCATCATCGTCTGAATTGACACGTATCAAAACTCCGTGGCTTGTCGAAGAGTGTGTGTGGGACTTAAAAATGCGCAAACGTGCAGTCGTGTGGCTTTCGCAAAAATTGAAAAAACCTATTCTGAAGCTCACTGATGAAGACTACAATGAAAATGGTATGGGTGACTTGCTTGCTCAAATCGGTGGTGCCTATGAATGTAATATCGATATTTTCAACAAGCTCCAGCATACCATCACCGGATGGCCCGGTGGTAAGCCCAATGCCGATGACACCACACGCCCAGAACGCGCAACGCCATTTCCTAAGCGTGTCATTATCTTCTCGCCGCATCCTGATGATGATGTGATTTCGATGGGTGGTACCTTTATCAGATTAGCAGATCAAGGGCATGAAGTGCATGTTGCCTACCAAACTAATGGGAATATTGCGGTCTTTGATGATGATGCTTTGCGCTTTGCCGATTTTGCCGCGGCTCTGATGAAAGCCCATGGTCATGAACAGTCCGAAGCAGAAGT
>DHLT01000079.1:1348-1846 GCA_002405405.1 Ignavibacteria bacterium UBA4661
TAGTCATTGCTCAAAAAGTTCGTTCTTTCCTCAAGAACAAAGCATCGGGGGCAACCGACTCACCCGAAGTACAAAAAATTAAACAAATCATTCGTGAAGGTGAAGCTGTTGCCGGTTGTCGTTATGTGGGTATTCCCGAAGAAAATGCGCACTTCTTGGATATGCCATTTTATCATACCGGTACAATCAAAAAGAATCCGCTCGGTGAAGAAGATATTAAACTCGTTATGGAGTTGATTGAATCTATCAAACCTCATCAAATCTATGCCGCAGGCGATCTCTCCGATCCGCATGGTACTCATCGCGTATGTTTAGCAGCAATCATGGAAGCATGCAAACGCTTAAAAGACCGCGACTATATGAAAGATTGCTATGTGTGGTTGTATCGTGGTGCATGGCATGAATGGGGTGTCGATGAAATCGAAATGGCTGTTCCACTCAGCCCGCAAGAAGTTCTCCGCAAGCGCAGAGCAATCTTCACGCACCAATCGCAAAAAG
>DHLT01000079.1:2018-4635 GCA_002405405.1 Ignavibacteria bacterium UBA4661
TGAATTTTGGCAACGCGCTGAAGATCGCAACTCCGACACGGCACGTATTTACAATGAACTTGGCTTGGCTGAATATGCCGCTATCGAAGGATTTGTGCGTTGGCATTTTTAGGATACCATATTCAAGAATTTTAAAACAAGTAAGGCGAGCCATCCCAGCTCGCCTTATTTGTCGTAGAAAAACTTACCCCTTTCAACAGCTTTTCTACCTATTCACCACCAGAATATTCATGTATATCTTTTTGAATCAGATGATATTCATTTCTTCTACTCATCGTATGTGTCTTGGTTTATTTGCACAAAACTAAATCATGAACCTTAAAATGACATTAAAACGAAATTAAATGAACAGATGCGATAGCTTACAAGATATACTTACTCAAATCCTGGTTCTTAGCAATTGCTGAAAGTCGCTCATGCACAGTATCGGGTCCAATATCAATGGTTCCAGCAACCATGTTATCCGGTGTATTAAATAAAATCTCTTCAAGTAAAGTACTCATAATTGTATGAAGACGGCGTGCACCAATATTCACGACTTCTTGATTAACAAAAGCAGCTGTACGTGCAATTTCATGGATTGCTTCATCGGTAAAAACAAGTGATACTCCTTCACTTTGCATAAGTGCTTGATACTGCTTGATGAGTGCATTTTCAGGTACGGTGAGGATATTATAAAAATCATGCTCATTGAGATTATCCAACTCTACACGAATTGGGAAACGCCGTTGTAATTCGGGTATCAAATCTGCGGGCTTTGCCACATGAAATGCTCCCGAAGCAATAAAAAGGACATGATCGGTTCTGACCGTACCATACTTGGTATTGACAGTCGAGCCTTCGACAATCGGTAATAAATCGCGCTGCACACCAGAGCGCGACACATCAGGTCCTGTACCGCCACTGCCGCCCGATACAGCAATCTTGTCAATCTCATCAATAAAGACAATCCCTAAGTTTTCCGCGCGCCATAATGCCTCGCGGGTAACAGCTTCTTGGTCGATCAATTTTTCTGCTTCTTCTTGTTCAAGAACCAAACGCGCTTCGGCTATGGGCATTTTTCGTTTCTTTTGTTTTTTCGGAAAAATATTTCCCATCATTTCTTGGATATTGATACCGATATCATCCATGCCGATAGGACCCATCACATTTACCGAAGGCATGGCATTATCTTCGACATCAAGTTCGATCATGCGCTCATCGAGTTCACCTTTGCGGAGTTGTTCGCGCAGCTTATTGCGGGTTTCAGCATTTTCTTCAACTTGTTCGTCATTGCTATCAACAAAGCCGAAACTTCCGGCACGACGAAGCACCGGTGGAACAAGAATATCGACGATACGATTCTCTGCCATAAGCTTCGCCGCTGAAAGTACATCATTACGTTTTTCGGTTTTGACCATTTGCAGAGCGATTTCAACAAGATCGCGGATCATCGTTTCGACATCGCGCCCGACATAACCGACTTCAGTAAATTTTGTGGCTTCGACTTTCACAAAAGGTGCGCCTGTCAGTTTAGCTAATCGACGGGCAATTTCAGTTTTGCCAACCCCCGTTGGACCAATCATGATAATGTTATTCGGTACGATTTCATCGCGCATCGCACCACCCACTTTTTGCCTGCGCCAACGATTGCGCAAAGCAATAGCAACAGCTTTTTTTGCATTATGCTGACCAATAATATATTTATCGAGTTCAGCAACGATTTCACGTGGCGTAAGAACAGATGTTTTGTATTCGGGTTCTTGTTGAGTAGATTTCATCGTTAAAAAAAATATAGACAAACAAATTGGTTATTGCTACGGTACTTTTGCACCAATTCAGCGAACGAATATACAATTCGGCTTCCATACAAACACTTGCTTTCAGCACTTTTTGGCAGCGATGCTTTGATATTCTATCCCGTGCTGTACTCTCATTATTTTTCTCTCATACGCACTTCACATATCCTGATGGCAACTATTCTTCATAGCCCCACCTTGACTCCGGACTATTGGTATGCAACTCCACAAGATATTGCAGAAAGGATTCTTGCACAGCATGCCACTGCCGATAGCATCAATACAGAACTACGCTCTATTCTTTGTATTGTACCAACAAGTCGCCTGCAACGTCACGCTCAAAAGGCACTTGCAGACTTACAAGCGCGGCGTGGCATAGCTTGTCACAACTTGCGTATTACAACGATTACTGCTTTGGCAAAAGAATGCAGCAAAAGTTTAAATCTCTCGGTACGTTTAATCAGTGAGGGATATCGCTTAGCAAAACTTGATGATCTTGCAACAAAAGCCACGCTTGGCTACTTCAAACAAGGACAGAAATCGCTTTCTCCTGCAGTTTTGGAAAAATTGTATAGCATTCTGCATGGACTGCGAAAAAAAGGTATTACACCTCAGAATTTTGAACATAATCTTCAAAGTGGTGTCATTACCAATCGCCATAAAGCTCAAGATTTACATGTCTTATTCAGTGCATATTGTGATGCACTCGATTATGATTTAACGGATGAAACCGGTCTTTTTATGCGGCTCTGTGCACAGGAACACTCGAGCTACAAGACACCTCTACTCAACCATATAGAAACTATCCTCTTTGTTGGCTTTTCGGAATTTCACCTTCC
>DHLT01000258.1 GCA_002405405.1 Ignavibacteria bacterium UBA4661
CGGAATTGTTTGTTCTTGGTTTTCATATCAGTCCATTTGAGCAAGGAAACATTTTTAACCATGTTTCACTTCGTAAGCGCAAACTGTTGCTCAAAAAAACACAGTTAGAAAAGCTGCGTAAACGTACTGAAGAAAAGGGGTACACACTAGTACCACTCGCAGTGTATTTATCAGGAAGTTATGTGAAAATAGAGTTGGGTATTGCCAAAGGAAAAAAACAGTTTGATAAACGTGCTACAATGAAAGAACGCGACGTAAGTCGTGCCATGCGTCGTGGTGGAGATGAGTAACCCGGTGTGATACGATATTGTGATGCGATAGATTCTCGTTGTGTTGCTCTCTCGTACTGCAAGAGTCTTCGTGTATCTAAGGCGCACTATTGGTTATGAGTATAGAGAATAGTCGTAGTTTTATAATGTAAAGACGAAACTATGCACACATTACAAATACTTGTCTTGATAATGGTTGCTGCTGTATGCTTATCGGTAGCATCGTTATCGGCACAAAAACATCCTTCAACATTTCGTGATTCGATTGATTATGAGCAAGTGAGTGCACATTTTCAATTCACGTCGGTCCTGCAAAAAAGTTCTCCATTTCGTGTTGCCTATAGTGGTCGTAATAGTTTGGAAGCAAATAATCCTATCAGTGCTATGACCGTAACATCAACGATGTTTCTCGGTGCACGGCTCTTTCGCAACGTAGAGTTGTACTGGAATCCTGAAATTGCTGGCGGCGGTGGCATTAATGGTGTGGTAGGGATTGGTGGTTTTGTGAATGGTGAAGCGGTGCGTGTTGGCGACCCAAAGCCTTCGATTTATACTGCTCGACTTTTTCTACGCACTCATATTGCACTTGACGATTCTCTAGAGCGGTCTGAAGGTGATGCCAATCAGATAGCAGGTTTCTTGCCGCAATCACGCATGACGCTGACTGCCGGGAAAATCAATATGCTTGATATTTTCGACGAGGATGAACAACTTTCTTTTGACCCACGTATGCAGTTTATGAACTGGGCTTTAGTAGCTCCGGGAGCATGGGATTTTGCTGCCGATACACGCGGTTACACATACGGTGTAGTTGCGGAATTATACCAACCCACATGGCGCTTTAACCTTGGTTGGACAGTCGTACCTGATGATGCCAATGGTGCGATTATTGACGGAAATCTTACAAATGCATATACACTCAATGCTGAGTTTGTCAAACCACTCCATATTGCTGGTAAGCCTGCGACGATCCACGTTATTGGTTTTTTAAATCGTGCATTGATGGGGAATTATGCCCAAGCTGTTGTTGATGCAGCACGTATGGGTATTGTACCGGACATTACGCAACAACGTTCGACTTATCGCACCAAATACGGATTCGCACTGACCTTAGCACAAGAGCTAAGAAAATATGTTACCGGCTTTGCTCGTGCAAGCTGGAATAACGGTGCTAACGAAACATGGATGTTTACTGAGATTGATCATTCGCTTGCCCTTGGCGTACAAATGAGTGGTGCGTGGTGGAAACGTCCTTTTGACGGAGCCGGTATTGCCGCAATTGTCAATGGGCTTTCCGCTGACCACCGACGTTATATTGCATCGGGTGGGGCAGGATTTATTTTGGGGGATGGACGACTGAATTATGCATCTGAAATGATTCTTGAAATGTACTACAACTTTATGATGGTAAGAGGACTTTTTATTAGTCCGAATTATCAACTCGCAATGAATCCCGGCTATAATGCTGATCGTACCGGACCCGTTCATTTCTTCGGTTTACGCATTCATGCAGAGTTCGGTGAATCTCGATAAATCCGATAAAACGGATCTATGTGCTTATCCGACAAAAAACTTTGAGAATCTTTTTATCGATTACTTGGAATTGTAATTCTTTTTTGCTAATTCCCACATAGTAAAACATGTCACAAGCTTGGAACACTCTTTTCTCCGAGCTAAACCACAAAGAATCTCCTTGTATTATAATCAAGAGAACAGATACGCAACCATGTTCTGCGTACTACAAGCAGAACATATTCTTCAATTCACTTCTTTGTAGTTCTTCGTTTTGAGGAGTTTGTTATGAAACTCAAAATCACTGCACGCCACTTTACTGCACGGCAAACCCTGCGTGAAGAGGCAAAATTGGCCGCCGAGAAAATTGGGAAATTCAATGATCGCATCGTCAGTTGCGAGATTATTTTTTCCAATGAAAAAAATACTGAGCCGGTTCATTCGGCTGAAATTATTGTTCATGTTGATCATACAACCCTAGTCGTCAAAGAAGAAGGAGCAGATTTTTCAAAATACTTACAATATGCCACAGAGAAAGTGATTCGGCAACTTCGAAAAGTTAAAACAAAAGCAGAAACAAGTACAGTACGTGCAAAAAGAACGACTGCTCGTGCCAAACGAGCACTTGTAGCAGTCGAAGATGATGGTGATGACGAAGAATAAATAGTTCTCACACTCTGCTTCTTCTCTTTTTTGTAATGATGTACAGCCGCCTTACTAGCACTTCGACTCATGTTCGCAGGTTGTGTCGTAAGGCGGTTGTTATTTTATGTCGTAGGTTTTTTCTTGTTATTCCTCTTTCGTGTGGGTATTCTATGCGCAATTTCAGTCATCTAAAGCCGATAGTACCGGATTCTATTCCGGTTCGTTCACTTTTGAATAAAGATCTACGACCTATCGGTTTGGAGCAAGTCAATGCTGAGGTCGGATTAAATAATTCCATTACTGACCCACATTTGCATCGTCCTCAGCTTGCGCTTGCCGGTTATGTAGAGCTTTTTACATTTCATCGTGTGCAAGTATTCGGCAATACAGAAATTTATTATTTGCGCACCTTAGAGCCACAAGAGCGTGTACGAGCTTTTGAGCGTATTGCAGAGTTTGCAATACCCGTCATTATTCTTACCAATAGCCATGAACTTGATGCAGAAATGATTGCCTTTGCTACGGCACGCGGTATTGCCGTATTGCGTACAGCTGAAGAAACAACAATGGTAATGCACTACCTATCGGAATTTCTTGCTAATCAATTTGCACCCCAAGTAACAGTTCATGCCTCCTTTGTCGATGTCTATGGTGTCGGTATTATGTTCTTAGGACGAAGCGGTATCGGTAAAAGCGAAATTGCTCTTGATCTTGTGGAGCGTGGTCATCGGCTTGTTGCTGATGATGTGGTGATTCTGACACGCAAACGAGAGGATATCATTATTGGCACAGGAACGAGTATTGCGCAGCATTTTATGGAAATACGAGGTTTGGGTTTGATAGATGTACGACACATGTTTGGTGTACGGGCGGTACGATATCAAAAGCGATTAGAAATTATTGTTGAAGTCGAAGAGTGGGATAGTACACAAGAGTACACGCGTACAGGTCTTGATATGGAGTTTGCTACTATCCTTGGTGTTGAAATTATGTTTGTGCGTTTACCGATCTTTCCGGGAAAAAATGTTACGGTTATCGCAGAAGTCATTGCCCTGCATTATCTCTCAAGAATGTATGGATATGATGCTTCACAGGCATTTGCACAACGTTTAGATGCAGAAATTAAACGTAAATCGCAACAACCGCCCGGCACACAAAATCTTCGTAATCTTCCGATGTTTGGTAATGATACGGAGTGATAAAAAGATACGGAGTAATGGAATGATAAAACTATGGTTGATACTGTTGAGTTGTATTGCATGGTATGTAGGGAGTTGTGTATCGTTATATGGACAACAATCCGCTGTGATAGATTCTCTGAAAAATATCGTGCGAATTAAACAGGAGCAATCACGCATCGATACCCAGTATATTCACACCCTACAAAAACTTGTTATCGAGTATTCAGGTGTTGATCCGGCGATTGCTATAAAATATGGCCATAGTGCAATTGCATACAGCCGTCTTCTGAAATACCGCGGTGCGCTCCCATCCATTTATCGTAGTCTTGCGATTCTCCACCGCAACCAAAACAAAAAAGATTCTTCTGAGTGGTACCTGCGGAACGCATTATCAATAGCTGAAGAATTGAATGATCGACCGATGCAAAGTGCAATCTATCTCACGATTGCTAACGGGCTTATCAATGCAAATCAAAATGACAGTGCACTGCGTTGTTTAGATAAAGCAGAAATACTCAGCAATAAAACAGCTCTTATTGATCAAGGCAATATTCTGTTTACCAAGGGCAGAGCTTGGCAGAATAAACAGCGATTTGTGGAAGCAGCAGGGTATTATAGCATTGCCGAAAAGTATTTCCTTGATGCTCAGTACACTTCGGGTCTTGTGCTGGTATATACAAATATGGGAATAGTATATCGTATTCAACGACAAGCAGATCTTGCTATTGCCAGTTACCATAAAGCATTGTTCTTACAAAGAAAATTATCAGCATCACCTATTCAAAAAGCACGTACCCTTAACAATATCGGCGTAGTGTATCTACTCAATCTTCGTAATCTTGACTCTGCTGCAATGTATCTGAATGAATCGTTAAACTTGCGTGAAAAGGTGGATGATAAATTAGGATTGACGCAAACGCACAATAATTTGGCGTTGCTATATGAACAGAAAAATGATATGGCGAAGGCAGAATATCATGCACGTCAATCATTAACAATAGCTCAACAACTTGGTAACGCTACTGAGATTTTACGATCTGCGATGAACCTCTCGGAAATTCTCACCAAGCAGGGTAAAGCTACTGATGCTTTACAAATGATTACAGCGCTGGTTGGTATTGATATAACGCAAGCTAGTACTGGCAGTTTACGTGAAAAATTTACACCTCATTATGATGGACTGCGTGTTTTAGCGACAGTATTTGACTCGCTAGGTCACTTTAAGAGTGCATATCGAGTGATGCAGATATATAAAGATATGACGGATACAATACTCTCAAAAGAATCAAATGCAAAGTTGTTAGAACTTCGTGAACAGTTTGAATCAGAAAAAAAAAAGCGGCAAATTCTGAGTTTAGAAAAAGAAGCAAAATTGAAAGAGTTGGAAATACTTCGACAAAATGCACTTAAAGTTCAGCAAGAGCAGGCTATAGAACTCCTGAAAACAAAAGAGCGAGTACAAGAATTGTCATTACAAGAGCAGAAGCAAGAGATTCAAAATCAAAAACTCTTGCAGGAACAGAATACCCAGTCTATTCGACTACTTGAGCAAGACAAGTCGATTCAAGCACTGAATATTGAAGCACAACGTCGTTTAGCATACGGTCTAGGTATAATTGTTGTTTTAATTGCAGGTGGGAGCTTTTGGCTTTTTTTCTTGTATCGTAAAAAAGTAGAAGCGAATGGCGAGATATTGCGGCAGCAAGATGTGCTTGAAACACAAGCTCGTGCCATCGAACTTGCAAACACAGAATTGATAGAAATGAATGAAATTATTAGAGAAGAGCGTAAACAAATTGAGTTGGTGAATCAGATGTTGGATGCTGAGCAAGAACGTTCTAATGCTCTCTTGCTGAATGTCTTGCCTGCAACAATTGCAGAACGCCTTAAAAATGGTGAGCAAACTATAGCCGATCGTTATGAATCCGTAACGATTCTTTTTGCAGATATAGCAGGTTTTACGGTGCTTTCCTCACAAACTTCACCGGAAGAAGTAGTTTCTGTGCTTGACAAAATTTTCTCAGAGTTTGACGGTTTAGCAGATAAATATGGTGTAGAAAAAATTAAAACTATTGGTGATTGTTATATGGTCGTTGGCGGGGTACCAAATCCTATGGTAGATCACACAACGACAATTGTTCGCTTAGCTACTGAGATGTTAGCTGTACTGAATGCTATGCGCGATAAAACATTATCTTCATTGGGAATGCGAATCGGTATTCATCGGGGTGAAGTCGTAGCGGGAGTTATTGGTAGAAAGAAATTTACCTATGATTTATGGGGTGATGCTGTAAATACTGCAAGCCGTATGGAAAGTCATGGTGTCATCGGCGCAATTCATGTCAGTCAAGCTGTTGTCGATCATCTTCATGATACAACATTCCGCTGTATCCCACGAGGGATAATCGAGGTTAAGGGGAAAGGAAATATGTTCACCTACTTTATAGAGTCAGCACTATAACAGTTTTTAAAGTTGGCTCCAGATCGTATTCACTCGGTTAATATGTTGATATATTTACCCTGAATATGTATTCTCATTAGACTATAACTATAACTTAATCGTCTTTTTTCGATGTGCGTGTATTTCTGCTAATAATGAATTGGTTTAAGATTATTTG
>DHLT01000126.1:0-7783 GCA_002405405.1 Ignavibacteria bacterium UBA4661
AGACTGTATCGTTTGATTGTCTAAAGTTTCCGGTATCATAATAGCATCATTAGCCTGAAAAGTTTCAATCTCTTTCCGTTGACGCATAATATATCCGCTATACTTCAGTTCAATTTCTGCTTGTTCAACCACTGCTTCACGTCTGCTGCGTTCTTCTACCCCTACATCTTGCAATGCCAACAGCTTTTGTAGTGCAACAGCCGGTCGTTGTGCTAATTTTTCAACTGTAGCAACCTCTGTCAGCGGCGCCTCACCAATTTGCAAGAGATAAGGGTTTACTGCATCAGGTTTCAAGCGAGTTACTGCCGCTTCACGTACCATAGTATCAATCAATGCACGCCGTTCGCACATGGTATCGTATTCCTTAGTACCGATTAAACCTAATTTATAGCCATAGTCCATCAACCGCATCGATGCATTGTCCTGACGCAGCAACAAACGATACTCCGCAGCTGATGTAAATATTCGATAAGGTTCTTCAGTACTCTTATTCACCAAATCATCAATTAACACGCCGATATAAGCTTCCGAACGTTTCAAGACCAAAGATTCAGAACCTAACCGTGCAAGCAATCTTTCCCCTTTTTTAGACTCTGCAAGAACTTTCAAAGCAGCGTTGGTGCCAGCAATAAATCCTTGCGTAGCAGCTTCTTCATAGCCGGATGTTCCATTGATTTGTCCAGCAAAAAACAACCCTTTTACTGCTTTTGTTTCTAAGGTAAATCGTAATTGATACGGAAAGAAAAGATCATATTCTACAGCATAACCTGCACGAAGCAATTGCATATTCTCAAGTCCCGGTATTGTACGCAATGCTCGTTCTTGAATATCCTGCGGTAAACTCGTTGAGAATCCATTAACATAGATTGTATCAGTCTGCAAACCTTCAGGTTCCAAAACGATGTGATGGGCATCGCGATCAGCGAAACGATCAATCTTATCCTCAATAGAAGGGCAATAGCGAGGACCACTTCCCTGAATGCGTCCTGTAAACATCGGGGAGCGGTCAAATCCTTCACGTAGAATTTCATGTGTGGCCGTACTCGTGTAGGTACTACGACATATAATTTTATTTTCTACACGTTCTGTACGATGCGAAAAAGGCTGGGGGAATTCATCACCCAGATTTGGCTCTGTTTTGGAATAATCAATCGAGTCTTTATGAATACGTGGAGGTGTTCCCGTCTTGAGTCGTCCCTTCTCTAATCCCATTGCCGCAAGCAAGTCAGAAATTTTCTCTGCACTTCGCTCACCCACACGCCCCCCGGCTGTACATGTTTCGCCAGTGTACATGACACCATTCAGGAATGTTCCACCACATAAGACGATAGCAGAGCAAGTTATTTCTTCCTGCGAACTAAGTTTTACACCACGAACGGCACCACGCTCCACCAAAACTTCGGTAACAGTACCTGCAATGATGGTAAGATTATGTATTGTGCTGAGCAACTCTTGGGCGTATTGCGGATACGTGTCTTTATCATTTTGCGAGCGAGGCGACCACATCGCAGGACCTTTGGAGCGGTTTAGCATTTTAAACTGCAAACCGCTCTTATCGGCAATAATCCCCATAACACCACCCAATGCATCCAACTCTTTCACTAAATGTCCTTTGGCAGAGCCACCTATGGCAGGATTACACGACAATCGACCAATAGCTCGTGAGTCCATTGAAACAAGAGCAACCGTGCATCCCATTTGTGCGGCTGCTGAGGCAGCTGCAATACCAGCATGTCCTCCGCCAATAACGATAATGTCAAAGAGTTGTACCATTTTATGCAGTTGTTGATTCTTCTTTTTCTTTTACATTTTGTACTTCATCACGAACAACTTGAGCCATTTTTTTCAGCTCTTGCATGTGCTTACGAACACGAATACCCGCTGTTTTATTGCCTTTGCTGTAAAATTTTTCGAAATCGACACGAAACGATTCAACTAGATCCAACAATTCTTGATGACGATTCATCACGAACTCCTCTATTAAAGTGAAATAAATAAATGTGAAATGAGTACCTCTGCAATAACTACGGAAATGTTCTGTGCTTCATTATTTGCAGTATTTGTTGCCATTCTTCGACTCCAGCAATCATGTACTGTCTACACTATTTCAAGTTACCACTAGCATTGGCACACACAAAGATCACAAAGTTAATGTTCAGCCCCCTATTGATGCAATCTTTTCTTCTGGTTTGTTCAGCCTTTGTCTCCTAATACTGTGAAACAACTATACTGTTGCAGGTTGTGTAAACTGCAATTCAACCAGCCTTTTGTACACACCATTTTGAGCAAGCAACGTAGAATGTGTTCCACGCTCTACAATACGCCCTGCATCAAATACGATAATTTCATCAGCATTCATGACAGTCGAAAGTCGATGCGCAATAATAATTGCCGTTGTGCGCTCTGCCTTGTCATGACTTGTAGAATTAGGCGAAAGTAATTGATCAATAGCTTCTTGTACAATGCGCTCGGATTCTGCATCAAGAGCAGACGTTGCTTCATCGAAGACAAGAATTGATGGTCTTCCCGCTAGTGCGCGTGCAATTGATACACGCTGACGTTGTCCACCGGAAAGTAAGACACCGCGATCGCCAATGTACGTATCATATCCGTGAGGTAACTGACGAATAAATATATCGGCGTTTGCCGTACGAGCAGATTGAATGATCTCATCTTCTGCAATATTTTCTGTACCAAAGCGGATATTATTTTTGATAGAATCATGAAACAGCATAGCTTCTTGCGACACAACGCCAAAAAGGGAACGATATGCGTGAAGTTGAAATTCTCTGATATTCACTCCATCTAATTCGATAGATCCCGACTGCGGGTCGTAAAACCGTATAAGCAAATCTGCCATCGTTGATTTACCACTACCACTTGCCCCAACAAATGCAATGGTTTTCCCTTTAGGGATATCAAATGAAACATCCTCCAATACTGGCTTTTCCTGATATCCAAATGTGAGATGACGAATCGAGATATTCTCCGAAAAATGAGCATCTGTTCGACGACCGTCAACAACACTTTGCGGGGTATCGATAACCTCAAAAATATTATCGGCTGCAACGATTCCCCGCTGGATCTGTGCCGGCACTCCTGCAACATTGGCAATTGGTGCCATTACAGCAAAAAGTGAGAAAAGAAATGTCATCAATTCCGATGCAGACATTGTTCCGGCAAACACTTCGCTTCCCCCCACATACAATACAACCGACAAAGCGACTATTGCAAACATCTCGCTGAAGGCGGGAATCAATCCCGTGATACGCTCAAATTGTATTACTGAATGAGCATAGCGCCTTACTTCTTGTGTAAAACGAGCATTCATTGTGTGTTCTGCTGTGAACGCTTTAACGATACGAATACCGGTAATTGCTTCTTGCAATACCGCTGTGTAATCTGCCATCGCAGACTGGATCCTCGAAGCATACCGCCGGAGAAATTTCTGTGCTACTTGGATTAGTACCAAGCTCACGATACTTGTACTAAAAGCAATAAATGTCAAACGAGGAGACAGTGAAATAAGCAAGATGATGTATGCAATGATTTCAAGCGGCTGGCGAACCAATGTATTCAACGAGGGCGTCAGTGCAGCATTCATCGTACTGACATCATTTGTTACTAATGACATCAGATTTCCCGCTTTTCGCTGATGGAAGAATGCAATCGATAATGAGGTAATTTTTTCAAAAAGTTGATTGCGAATTGATAGCGTTATCTTTTCTGACAACATCGTGTTCAAGATATTACTGTAATACTTGACAAGATTTTTCAACAAAAAAACTATTGGAATGATAATGCTGATATTTACAAGTGTTTGTAGTGGCGTAGCTCCCTGAATAACAGAATTTAAAGCACCATAAAAGGCATCTTTTAGTTTTGTAAGTGTGTCGTGCGTAGGAACGCTGAGTACCGCAGTAGGTGCAGACTGAAAAAGAGAGGAGAAAATTGGTTGTACAATAGCAATAGAAATCGCACTCAGCAATGCAAATACCATGTTGAGAACAATACACAGCACAAAGAGCCCGGCAAATGGGCGTACAAAAGAAATAATCCGAAGGTATGTTTTCATGCTGAAATTGATGAGTGAGTATCTGCCTCTTTTTCTATGGTAATCGTAACAGGTCCGTCGTTGACAAGAGCAACTGACATCATGGCACGAAAACGCCCTGTGGCAATTGTAAGCGAGGTAATACGACGCAAATGTGCAACAAATTGGTTATACAATTGCTCAGCAAATTCCGGTGGTGCAGAAGCAGTATAGCTAGGTCGAAATCCTTTTTGAGCAGAAGCATACAGTGTGAACTGTGACACAATCAAAATTTCGCCTTGTATATCTGTTACCGAACGATTCATTTTACCACTGTCATCATCAAAAATGCGCAAATTCAGGAGCTTGTGTGCAATCCACTCGATTTCTCGCATTGTATCAGTATGAGTGATACCTATCAGTACAAGTAATCCCTGACTAATAGAACCAATAATGTTACCTTCAACTGTTACTGATGCCGACGACACACGCTGCACGACAACTCGCATACCAAACTCCTCGCTTTACCGTGACACAAGCTGTGAACATAATTTTTTTATTTCATTTATGCACTACTTCCCGAAAGGACGCTCTTTGAACTGTTTGGCATATTTGTGGGAATTGAAGTAATCATCCCATGCCAATACTTTGTTGTATTGCTTGATAGCATCATCACGTTTATTCTGAGCATCATAAATATTGCCAATGCGGAGATTCAACATAATCATCCAACCGGATGGCGTTTCATCCATCATTCGACAAAACTCATCACATTTATAAAAATACTTGAGTGCTGTTTCATAATCGCGACGATTCATAGCATATACACCGATATAAAACATAGCTTCACGCGCTTTAAGATTATCATATCCCGTTTGCTTCTCAATACATCGAGCCAAAATAGTTCGCCATTCATCTTCTGCTTTTATACTATTGCCAAGTTGTACACAGCACCGCGCCATATACGCATGAATCCATGCATTCTGCGGATAGCGAGAAAATAGGTCAACAGCGATATTGAATGCTTCTGCGTAATTACGCTCTATACCATAATAGATTTCAAGCAAGCCAACTTTTGCTTCGACTGCCGCATAGCGCGCCTGTTGTGCAGCAAGTTTTAACTCGCTCAATCCGGCTTCTTTATCGCCCTGAGGTAATGTAAAAAGTAATGCTTTAACCACCGGATACTGCTCAGGAATAACAGCAGCAAAGTAATGGTACAATCCTATACCAAGGAGAACATCTTTGTTGCCCGGTGCTTGTTCCCAACACTTTAACACAATATCCAAGCCCTGCTTACCATCGCTGAAGGCACGAATCCATTCTTTTCGCGTGAAGTAATATCTGCCACGATAGCCGATGATTCCGCCTTTGAAGAATAATCCAACAATATCATTTTCGTTTATTGCAAGCAAGGAATCACACAGACGAATAACACGATCTGTTTTTGCCAAAAACATTTCGTCAGTACGCTTATCTCGCAAATTGGTAGCAATACGCCACCAATCCACCATCGCATCTAGAAAATACCCAACGGGATGACTTGGATACAGCGACTGCACAGTACGAAACTCAACTTCAGCACTATCAAACTGCAAGTTATAGATGTAATGAATTCCTTTCCGAACCGCGGAGTCAGCATCATTGCGCATGAGTGCCCACTGAGCTGATAAGGGTCGTTCATACAGCAGAAGAGTGCACCACAACAAAACAGCAAAGCGCCTCACCTTACCCTGCTGTAAAGTGGTGCGTATCGCTTGCTTGATATGAGATATCAGCATTAACATATGATGTTCACATCCTAAAATGGAGCATATCAGGCTTGTGTAGATGCTCCACTAGCCTGTCTTTCTGCCTTTAATCGCTCGATATATTCAAGGATATACGCTTTCATTGCATCTTCTACTTCTACGTGAGCAGTGCCCTTGATAATATGTTCCAACTGTGGGCAATACGATGCATACACCGTTTCGCCACGACGCCGAATAAGAACATCATAATCTTGCGGATCGATACTTTGAGGTTGAGCCATAAAAAATCATAAAAGAAATAAAAAAAATGAGCTCTTTCGCACAACAAGCAAGGGCTACTTCCTTATTCATTGACAATCAGAACCCCTGCACGTGAATTTGTTTGCTGAGCAATTAAGTCTATACAATCTTGCACACGATCAATCGGTACTCGCGCTACAAATTCAACTGCATCGTGAAATTGCTCTGTTACATTGATAGCAATGCTTTGGATAATACGCTTGACCATATCAACATCTTGATATGTACACATGATACGCAATGTTTGTGTTTGCCACACTTCTGTCTTTTTACAGAGCTGCAATACTTGCTCAGTTGCTTCGCTATAAGCCCGTGCCAGACCACCGATGCCAAGCCGAGTACCGCCAAAATATCGAGTAACCACGACAATTAAATCGCTCATTTCAAATTTTTGAAGGACAAAAAGCTTCGGCTTGCCAGCACTGCCATTTGGCTCACCGCGCTCAGCAAAACGATACAGCAATCCCTCTCCGCCAATACGATATGCAAAACAGTTGTGCGAAGCATCATAGAACTCTTTACGAAGATCATCAACGATCACTAACGCCTGTTCTCTAGTAGTAATCGGTGCCGCTGATGCAATAAATCTCGACCCCTTGATTTTGATTTCTGCCCGCTCGCGTCCTGCAATTGTATAATACCGTTTAGGAGAATTACTCATACTGCGCGTGTTTTCTTTGTAGTTTGAACTCTGCAAATTTACACCATTAAACTTCACTTAAGGCATTCTTCCATGAAAATCGGTATTGTTTGTTATCCTACATATGGCGGCAGCGGTGTTGTAGCTACCGAGCTTGGTAAAGCATTAGCACAACGGGGGCACCAAGTTCATTTTATTTCCTATGCCGTACCTATGCGTTTAGATACGGTATTTCAAGAGAACATTTACTACCATGAAGTTGAAATGCCGAACTATCCATTGTTTGAGTTCCAGTTGTACTCTTTAGCTCTCGCCGGTAAAATGGTCGATGTTATTCGCTATGAAAATCTTGACATCCTACATGTACACTATGCAATCCCCCATGCCGTAAGTGGCTATATGGCGAAACAAATTGTACAACAAGAGGTACCGGTAAAACTTGTTACAACCCTTCATGGCACCGATATTACCCTTATTGGCTTAGAACCAAGTTTTTTGCCCCTAGTAAAATTTTCTATTGAGCAATCCGACGCTGTAACATCGGTTTCACGGTTTTTACGTGAAAAAACACTTTCACAATTCAACATCAAAAACAAAGAAATTGAAGTGATTTACAATTTCATTGATACCGATTTATATAGTCGTGTTGAAACATGTGCTTCACGCCGCCATCTTGCTGCACCGGATGAAAAAATACTACTTCATATTTCTAACTTTCGACCCGTCAAGCGTGTTGCCGATACTGTTCATATTCTTCATGAAGTTTTACAAGCAGGTATCAAAGCAAAGCTCGTATTAGTTGGAGATGGTCCCGACCGCAGTGAAACCGAAAAACTTAGCCGCGAACTTGGCATTGGAGAACATGTAAAATTTCTTGGTAAGCAAACAGCACTGACTCAAATTCTTTCTGCTGCGGATGTATTCTTATTGCCTAGCCAATCTGAAAGTTTCGGCTTAGCCGCCCTTGAAGCCATGTCCTGCAGTGTGCCCGTTGTTGCAACAAGTGCAGGTGGCATTCCCGAAGTTGTCTTGCATGGCGAGAACGGCTATGTTGCTGAA
>DHLT01000126.1:7954-14373 GCA_002405405.1 Ignavibacteria bacterium UBA4661
AGAAATATGTGATTGACCTGCTGACGAATCCCAAAAAACATCAACGCTTTGCAGATAACGCACGTCGTCATGCTGAAGAACATTTCAAAACTGAAATGATCGTTCCCCAATACGAAGCACTCTATCAGCGTTTGCTTTCAGAGTGATCGCCGTCATCGTCATGCGCAGTATTGTCTTCGGTTTTATCAGCTTCCGTTTCGTCTTCTTCAGCATATTCCTCAATGAATTCATCATCGAAGAGTTCATCGTCATCTCCCGCATCAAAACCGGCATTAAAATCTTCACCCTCATCTTCACCGAAGAAATCGTCATCGTCGCCGTACTCTTCAGTGAGAGCATCGATATGTTCTCCACGCTTGCGCTCACGCACAGCAGGCGGCACATGTCGTGTTAGAACAACAAATGTTTCTTTCGTGTTTTGTATAAGATCAAACATGATTTGCTTGAGCTCGTCTAGTCCCTCACCACTCACTGCTGAGATAATCATTGCTTGTTGACCATCGAAGCGTCTTGCTAAATAATCATCGCGCATTTCGTCAATAAAACCATCTGCTTTGTTGATACAAATAATGCGAGGAACTTCTTGCAATGTTGTGTTGAATTTCAGGACTTCTTGGCGAAGTGTTGCATACTGTTCTTCAACATCCATATCATCTAATCCATCCAGCAAATATACATGCACCTTGCATCGCTCGACATGGCGCAGGAACTGTGCACCCAAACCACGACCATCAGCGGCACCTTCGATCAAACCCGGAATATCCGCCAAGCAGAACGAACGATACTTATCGGCATACACAATTCCCAAATTAGGTATCAATGTAGTAAATGGATAATCAGCAATTTTAGGGCGTGCAGACGAAAGTGCTGCAATCAATGTTGATTTTCCTGCATTTGGAAAACCTACCAAACCGGCATCTGCAAGAAGTTTTAATTCGAGTTCTGCTTCAAGCTCTTCGCCCGGCTTTCCGGGTGTAGCATAGCGCGGTGCTTGATTGACGGAGGTTGCAAAATTAATATTCCCCAAACCACCTTTCCCACCATGTGCGATAATCACTTCTTGACCATGCGTTTGTATATCTGCTAATACTTCTCCTGTCTCACTATGACGAATAACCGTACCCACCGGAACATCAATATATCGATGCCTACCACTGCGACCCGTACAACGATTACCCTCACCGGGCTTGCCATGTTCTGCTTTGAATCTGCGTTTATATTTCAAATCCATGAGCGTACTCATATTGCCATTCCCTACAGCAATAATATTACCCCCATTACCACCGTCACCACCGTCAGGACCACCCTTGGGAATATATTTTGCCCGCCGAAATCCTATGCGACCATTTCCTCCATCACCTGCCTTGAGATGAATTTTTGCTATATCAATAAACATGGTCATCCTCGTATCCCCTTTTCAACAATGAAATAAAATTATTTAACATATCGGCTGTACACAAGCTCTGCGAATCGCTGTGCAATCTTGGAATATGGGTCAATATGGTGTTCAAGAAAAAATCGATCAATAAATATAGATGCAGTTTTCCATGTTGCATGGGCATCAACTGCATCCATCAAATCAGAATATCGTCGTATATCACCATCACATAGCTCTGCAACAAACATGTCTTTATCGCGCACCGGAATGAGCGTATCAACATATGGCAAGTTAAATATCCGTGGCTGTGACTGTGCAGGCACCACCAAAGGAATATCGATTACATTATACGCGGCATCAATTTCTGCTGTTATTACTGGCTCAGGAACCGTTGAGGTGACCTCATTATCAAACGACCTCCATTCGTGTCGGCGCGGGTGTTCTTCTTGCTGATCGACCTCTTTTTCACCTATGATCGTTTCTTTTGAGCGATGATCGCCAGAAAAGGAGTCCTGCAAAGATTCTTGCAAGGGATTCACCACGTCCTCTTTCTCAAAAATTGGCTGTGATATTGTGTGTACAGCCTCGACCGTCACAGTATCCATCACAATTTGTGGTGTCAGAGGCATACGCTCCTGCACATTTGTATTGAGCGGTTTACGCGAAGCAATATTTTCGAACTCGAAAGGTACTTCAATAGGTTTGGTTTTCGGCAGAGGAGGACTTGTGGGTGAATCAGTGCGCGTGATGACATCATCAACAATATGCGCCAAATCATTTCGAGAAATCCTCCGTAGCTGCTCGACTTTCAGCAAACGTTCAACTTCATTGGCAATACGATAAATACCCTTATCATCAAGGAATACAATGAGTGCTTGCGGTGGAATTGTTATTGCCTCTGAGGACTGGTCTATACCACTAAAGAGTTCAAACATCGGCTCAAACAGGTCAAGAAATTCTCGTGGTGTAAATTCTAAAATTTGCCCGCGATCAATCTGCGTGATATATCGTTCAAAGCTGGAAGCATTCATACGTTCAGCACTGCCTGGTGCGAGTATATATTCGCGCATGATTCTTTCCATGCCCTCGGACAAATACGAATAACCATATAATGACCGTAAGCGCACAAGAATTTCCTCCGGCGAGCGAGTCATCTCGCCACGAAAAACAAACCACTTGAGCGCTGTACGAGGACGAAGCGTATAGTTAAAACGCATTTTTACCGCATAGTCAATCGTCGTGTACAATTCTCGGCGGTCAAAACGTGCGGCTTGTTTGCTGAGTTGATCGATATGAGCAATATCATCAGCAATAGATTTATCTGTAAAAACAAATCGAGGATTTGTACCTCGCATTAGTTTCTGCTCATGCAACCACCACTCTACTTCGCCCGAAAAAAAAGTTTGATAGAATGGATGGATTTTTTCTTGCTTCTGCATATCACGCCAATACAAATAGGCACAATTCTCACGAAGGAGTGGTTGTAATTGATTGGTCAAGAAAACTTTCTCGGCAGAAATTGCTTGTTCAAACATGGCTCGAGGAGCAAGGGAAAATCGTGAGTCGGAGAGCGACACAAACTGCCGCTATGTCTTCATTAAAAATGTGCCATGTCTTTATGCAAAACATGACACATGCAAAGATACCATTTTATGTTGATGCTATGTCGCGGTCAAGCGTTGATCCCAATAACTGTATCGATTGAAACGAAGCTTAAAATCGCAATCAATTTGTTGGCTTATCAGGCGCAGGAATAAAAATATTAAAGTCTTCTTGGAATCGGCGAGCATAGCTGTCAAGTAACTCGTGAATTCGATCAAAATTCTTAGAACGAACAATAATACCTGCATGGTTTTTCTTATGCATACGCCATACTATTTCACTGTCATTGTAGCTACTGGTGTCGGGATATTCTTGCTTTGCTAAAGAAATAACAAGTCCGGCATAATCTTTACTGGCTTTGGGTAGTTTATAGGGTTCTTCACCATAAAACAATTCGATTTTCGCCCACTCTCTCCATAGGTTAATATCTGAAGCTGCTTCCACTAAGTCCACAATATTCGCACCACCCACACGTGCAGCTGTTTCAAGAAAATAGAACTTACCATCAGCATGTGCACGAATAAATTCGGTATGTGAAGCACCGAAATTCAGACCCATTGCTTCTAAAACAGCTTTATTTGCTGTGAGAATATCTTTCTCTTCTTTCGTATTTCGCTTCACTATCGATGTAGTAAAAATACCGCCACCATGTGCAACATCAAATGGCGGACGACCATACTTACTTGCCGATGCAAAGACAATTTTACCTCTGTCCATGAGTGAATCAACATGATAGACATCGCCCGGCAGAAACTGTTCCATCACAAAATGCGAACGGCGATCACCAAGCTCATCGTAAAATTGCCATACTTCTTGCTCATTATGCACTTTGCGTATACCTAGTGCCGATGCCTCTGAGCGTGGCTTCACTAGAAAAGGGAATGGCGTACTCGTGTATAATTCTTTAATCTTGTCAGTATTAAGAAATTGCACAAACTTTGGCACATTCAACCCTGCCTTTAGAGCTGTATTGCGCATCGAGAGTTTATCACGAAAATTTCGCGTAACAGTAACACCAATACCATCAAGCTGTAAATGCTCCCGAAGCAATCCTGCAATCTCTAAATCATAGTCATCTAGTGCAACTATACGTTCAATATTCTCTGTACGTGCCACATAACTGATTGCATTGATAACATGATCTGTTACCCATCGACCGTCGGGTTCAGGTAAGTAGTAAATTTCGTCGATGCAATCATGGGGCCAAGGAATATCTCTTAAACGTTCGGCAGTAAGAAGTAGTACTCGCGCACCTTGGGCTTTACATTCACGAATAAAATCGTGCCCTTTATCATAACTAGCAACACACAAAATGGTAATCGGACGCTTACTCATAAGTACCAATGAACAAAAGAGGTGAAAAAAAGAATAAAGATTGTGGAGAGAAGTTGCGCAACGCTTCTCGCAACGACAGCACATAATTAAGAAGATAGAAAGTATTCTTCTCTTTTGCAATAGCAAAGGCAAGATTGCTATTCTTTTGCAAACACATGTACAAGCATTTGAACAATACGCGCCACAGGATGGATGTGCGCACCTTTAAGGCGAACCAAACGCTTTGCATTACCTGAAGGAATGACAATATTGGTAAAACCAAGTTTCACAGCTTCCGACAGACGCACATCAAGAGAGGAGACCGTGCGTACTTCTCCTGTCAGCCCAATTTCCCCGATAAGTAGTGTATCAGGACGAATCGGTATATCACGAAAAGACGAGACAATTGCAGCAGCAATAGCGACATCGATTGCTGGATCATCTAGTCGCAACCCGCCTGCAATGTTAACAAAGACATCATGCTGACTCAAATTAAGTCCTAAGCGTTTTTCAATCACAGCAAGAATCATTTGTAAACGACGATACTCAATACCGGTTGCACTACGTTGTGGTGTACCATAGCCTGAATGTGCTGTAAGAGCTTGAACTTCAACCAAAATGGGTCGTGTTCCCTCAATAGCAGCGGCAACTGCCGTTCCGGATGCTTCACTATGACGCTCAGATAAAAATACTTCGGAGGGATTTGGCACTTCTCGCAAACCTGTTTCAGCCATCTCAAAAACACCAATTTCATTTGTTGAGCCAAAACGATTTTTAATCGCTCGTAAAACACGATACGCATAGACCCGTTCACCCTCAAATTGCAAAACAGTATCAACAATATGCTCCAAGACTCGAGGACCGGCAATAGTACCTTCTTTAGTTACATGCCCTACTACAAAAATTGGGATACCTGTTTCTTAAGCGCATTGCATGAGCATTGCAGAACATTCACGTACCTGCGTGACACTCCCCGGAGCGGATGCAATGGTAGGACGATATAATGTTTGAATCGAATCAATAATGACTAGTTGTGTATTGGCATGTTTAATAACCGAAATAATTTCATCACAATTAGTTTCTGAGAGAAGCCGTAGATTGGTTGGACGCGTATTCATGCGCTCTGCTCGCATTTTGATTTGCCCAAGTGATTCTTCGCCAGTAATATAGAGTGGTTGTGCTTGATCCGTACCGGCGCACATTTGCATCATAAGTGTTGATTTTCCAATACCAGGATCGCCACCGATTAACGTAATCGAACCTGGCGTAATACCACCGCCAAGCACACGATCAAATTCGGCAATACTTGTGGGCAAACGTTGATAATCTTGCTCGGCAATATCAGCAAGTAGTAATGGTTTTTTCGTTCCGGACTGTCCCGGCTTCAATCCTTTTTGTTGAGCAAGCGCACGTTCATTGATAGCTCCTTTCAAGACAATTCTTGATTCTTCCACTAGAGTGTTCCAAGCATTACAGTGTGGGCATTTCCCTGCCCAACGTGGTGTGTCGCCACCGCAATTTGAGCAAACATACAGCGATTTAGTTTTTACTGCCATAATGTTCTAAGGTGATGAAATGTTCAGTAACGCAAAAGCATCAGAACCATTTTCTTCTACTTTGTCTTTTTTAAACGAATGCGTGTATCCACTTCTTGTGTAATCGTCATGATCATACTTTCAATACCAACTGCGGCAAGGTTTTGTGTAATCACAGTTTGCATTATTCCATGCTGAGGAATATGCGATTGAGCGTCGACATATACCATACCACGCATATCACCATCGCCATCGCCGGTCAGCTTTAATCCCATTTGCTCACCTTGCAATTGCAGTAAAAACTTCGGCGCATGAAAGCTCATTCTCGATGCCTTGACACCTAAAGTATCGCATTGCGCCTGATATGCGTACTGCATATCACGGCGAACAATCATACCCATGGTTGGCGATTGGGCAGAGTCATTTTCGGAATAACTCCACTGCTCCCCCATGTGAGCAAATCGTTTAGGTGGCAAGGGAACAAAGAGAAGTCGGTCAAATTGCGCTAATGGATTATTCGCTAATTGTTGCAAATTAGCAGGAAGCGAAATTTCGCCGAGAGAATATCGTTTTACAACTCGACCATTTAG
>DHLT01000126.1:14526-15374 GCA_002405405.1 Ignavibacteria bacterium UBA4661
CGTTTTACAACTCGACCATTTACGCCTTTAACACCAAGAATTGATTGCGGTTCTTTCACTGAAAATGTTGTATCACCCAAACCAACTGTTTGCCCGCCTTGCAATGACACACGCACATTACGATACATAAACTCTGCCGATACCGTATCACCATGTTGCTCTAACACCGACATTATAAGCTCACCCTGTATCAGAAGACCAATATTCATTTCTTGCCCCATAGCCGATATCGTATTTTGGGCTTTCTGCTGGAAATCGTACACATAATTCTGCGTTGTCGTGTACCGTGGCGTGCGAATACTCGTCATCGTTTGTTGAGATGACTGCGCTTTCATGGGATGGTATGCAACAATCTGCATACTAAAGATAGAAAGCACAGATAGCCACCACAAAGGATATCGTTGATGTCGATTGACAGGTCTTTGATTCATTGCCCAAAAGTCCATAGCCTGAACGATAAGAATCTTGAATTTCTTGCTATAAAAATTATACTTCATAGGTTGTCGACACGAGGCGAACGGTATTTCGTAATGTACCAAGCATATCAATTTCACACTCAACCACATCACCATCGTTCAACCACCGCGCAGGTGTAAATACTTTACTGCCATTAAGTTCAAGCAGACACCCCGTGCCACAGGTTCCTGATCCGATAATATCACCCGGATGCACCATGACACCATAACTTACGCGCTCAATAATCTGAGCAAATGTCCATCGCATATCGCTAACATTACCAAGCGAAACCTGTTCACCATTAATACGTGCACGCATCGGTAAATTATAAGTTTTTCCATGATTGGTATGAACTGCATATGAAGTCAATTCATCAGGAGTAACAAGAAATG
>DHLT01000064.1:0-4377 GCA_002405405.1 Ignavibacteria bacterium UBA4661
ACCGCATCAGGATGCCCCTCAACAATCACCGGACACATACTGGCGCGATTCTTCACATTCTTGATGGTCACAAGTTTCGTCTTTGCATTGACAAAATTATGATCAAACTGTACCTGTATATCAGCGTTGATACCCGCATTGGAAAGTTTTGAGCGGAGCGTATGCGTGAGAATTTCATCGACATTCTCATCAGAAAAAATTTTATGCTGTGTGCGCTTGCCATCATACTGCTTCGCCAGAATCGGGCTTGCCGCAAGAAAACGGTGCTTGTCGCCGAAGTCCGGTGCTTCTTGTATCTGCACATCCACCACACGCATCCCAAAGGTTGTATCAGGATTGCGCAATATGCCCACTAGCAAATGCTTGGCAATCCGTTCATCGTGAAAACTGATAAACCACCCCGCACCATGCGGAAAAAACAATTGCCCATGCTCCGCTTTACTGCCACTCAGCCATGATAGCGAGTACAGCGATATATCATTATGAATATCATTATCTGGTAACCACCGATGAAAACTTCGTACTAACTCGTGCTGATAGTCAAAAGGCAATGTTTGTCGCCCTGCTGTTTGGAGTTGAAGATACAACCGCATAAATACTATCCTGATTGTAATGAAATAGATGAAAAAAATGATAGAGAGACAATTCTTATTCATATTGTACTGAGCAGAAGAGCGCGCTGCACCACGCTCCTATCATGACTTTTTACTTTGCATATAGTAGGCAATAGCATCGCGCTTGTTATTCACATCCAACTTGCGATAGATGTGTTTCACATGCTTTTGCACAGTCAGCGTACTGATATTTAAGCGACTACTAATTGTTTTGTAGGGCAGTCCTTTTGCCATAAGTACCAAAATGGTGTGTTCTTGTTCGGTTAAACTTGACACCCCTGCTCTGTTTGCTTTGCCCCACACAGCTTGAATATGGTTGATGAATCTGCGCGCAATCATTGCTGACATTGGTGAGCCTCCATCGGCAACCTCGCGCAATGCCTTGTGAATATCTGCCGGCAAAACCATTTTGCTCATATATCCTTTGGCTCCGGCTTTCAAGGCGTCAAAAATCAATTCTTCTTGATGTGCACTCGTGAGCATAATAACAGTCGTATCATACCCCTCGCGACAGATGATCTCTGTACACTCGATACCACTCATAATGGGCATGTGAATATCCATAAGAATAATATCCGGTGTGTCGTGCTGTAGAGCCACAAGAATTTCTGCACTGCTGGAGTATGTACCAAAGAGCGCAAAGTCTTCAAAGGTGTGAATACACATCGCTACAGTCGAACAAAAAGCAGAATCGTCGTCGACGACTGCTACCGTCCATATTTTCTTTTCTTGCTCTTGCGAGAGCAATTCTTCCTCATCAGAATGAGGTACCAACAGATGAGATTTATTTGCCATGCATGCTTAAAAGGATACTGCACAAGATGGTATTGCTCTGGTGAAATCATACCATGTTTTTCCAACAATTAATTCTATATAACATACACACTTTTTTTTCGGAAAATAGAGTATATGATAGAGTATGTGGAAAACTTTTTTCTTTAGCTTACAGCATAAAAATTGTGCAGAGATTATCCATAAATCTCCCCTATTCTTGTTCTGTTTTGACATAAAATTTGCCTCTCTGCGTTCGGTTACTACAGATAAGAGAAAGCATGCCCTAAAATGATCCCCACTATGTTGCAAATCAAGCGTGTGGTGTGTCTGCTTTTTGTGCAACCATCTTTCAACCACATCACCTTACATAAATGCTATGCTATGCTCAACCTTGATTTGCAATACGTGATGTATATGTGCAATGTAGTGTCTTTCGCATGACAAATAGACTATAAAACCTTATTGCTGTCGTTAAAAAACAAAAAAGTCAATTCTCTTATGATGATTGTCCGGTCATCGTACACTGTCTGTCTGAGGGGCTTGAATAATGTCCGATATTCCTTCATAACTATTCGTTACGACTCTACACAATAAAATAAGAGGAAATCACGCGATCTCCCCTTATTGTGAATCATCATGCAGGTTTGTTAGGGTATGAAGTGTGGTTTATTGCTGCCTTGTTCAAGAAGTTCAGCACGCTCTTGTAAACGGAGCTGAACAATCACAGGACCTAAATCGCCATTGATAACTTCTTGTAATGAGTAGTTTTTTGCATCGCCTTCCAATCGGTGGTCAGTCAAACGATTTTGTGGGTAATTGTAGGTACGAATTTTATCGGAACGGTCGCCACTTTTCACCATTTCTTTGCGCGCAGAAGAGATTTCCGACTGCTGTTTTTGAAATTCGTGTTCGTACAAGCGCGCACGTAACACTTTCATCGCCTTGTCTCGATTTTTCAATTGCGAACGTTCATCCTGACATTGCACGACAATCCCGGTTGGAATATGTACAAGCCGCACAGCTGTTTCAACCTTATTCACATTTTGCCCACCTTTACCACCGGCACGATAAATATCAATACGCAAATCTTGTTCGCGAATATCGATATCAACTTCTTCAACCTCCGGGAGTACCGCTACAGTTGCCGCAGATGTATGCACACGACCATTGGCTTCGGTTTCGGGAACACGCTGAACACGATGCACGCCACTCTCGAATTTAATCATCCCAAAAGCACCCTCACCCGAGAGACTAAAAACAATTTCTTTGAAACCGCCGCGTTCGCTTTCACTAAAATCAATCACTTCGTGTTTCCAGCCCTGCTGTTCTGCATAGCGTTGATACATGCGGTATAAATCACCGGCAAAAATACCTGCTTCATCACCGCCGGTACCGGCACGGATCTCTACAATACAATTTTTGTCATCGTTCGGATCACGTGGGATCAAGAGTGTTTGCAGTTCTTGCTCAAGAGCTTCGCGCTCAGCAGTGAGCATATCAATTTCCATGAGTGCCAATTCTTTCAAGTCAGCATCGCCACCGGGTGTACTGATAATTTCTTTATGCTCGCGCAAGTCACGCACCACGCGCAGGTAACGTTCACCAGCTTTGGCAATGGGTTCGACATGCTTGAATTCACGCGATAGATCACGGAATCGCTTGTAGTCTTGCACGACATCGGGTTCTGCCAACAAACCATTGAGTTCATCAAATCGTCGCAGTATGCCTGAAATTTTCTCTTCTATCATAATGAATTAACTCTTCTATAACGAAACGTTGAGGATTTGCTTGTATTTTGCTGTTCTTATGTCCATCTGCTGTTGTGCAGAAATGAGCTTCTCTTTTGCGTAAGAAAGCCCGAAAATTACGCATTTCAATGCAGTGTGGGCGCACGAAACTTTCTCTTTTGTCTTCTCTTTTATACAGCATACCTATGATTTTTCTTAATCCTCTTGCTCTGATTGGTTTGCTTGCCGCCGGAATCCCGATTGTCATTCATTTTATTACCCAACGGCAAAAGCGTATTATCGAGTTTAGCAGCATACGATTGCTGAAAGAATTACAATCATCGTCACTTCGTACTCTGCAAGTTCAACAATGGCTTCTCCTCGCTCTGCGTGTGCTTGCTATTTTGCTTTTAGTGTCTGCTTTTGCACGTCCCGCGTTACGGTTTTCGTTTGCCGGACTTGGAGCACAGTCTGCCGGTTCAACAGTGATTATTCTTGATAATAGTTTCAGCATGGAATTGTCCGACGAACGCGGTTCACGCTTCAAACAAGCACAACAAGTTGCAGTGCAAATATTGCGTTCACTAGGCAATGGCGATGAGGCATCGTTGATTTTTCTTGCTGATTTACACGATACACGTTACACACAAAATACCCGCGATATTGGTACCCTTATCCAAGCTGTTGAGAATGCCCGCATTGGTGCGAACCAAGCCGATGTCGTGTCCGCTTTGCGCATGAGTGCAGGTATTCTTACACAAGCTCGTACCGTGAACAAAGAAATTTTCCTTATTACCGATGCACAAAAAAACCTTCTTCCATCATCGGTAGGACATGATTCTCTCGAGAAACATGCTCTCCTTGATGATGCCACGCACTTGTATATTCTTCCGATTGGCTTGCAAAGCTCGGCAGACGCACGGAATGTTTCTATTGATTCGCTTCGGGTTGTTTCTACTCATTTTAAACCCACGAAACCTATAGAATTCAATGTCCTTCTGAATAATCATGGAAATGAAACTATCGATAATATTGTCTTGAACTTGAGTATGAATGGTGAGCGACGAGCACAGCGTTCAGTACGTTTAGAAGCAGGGCAAACACGCATCGTGCCTATTTCAGCAGAGCCGCGTACGACGGGCTTGGTACGTTGTGAAGTGAATATTGATAATGATGTCTTGGCGACTGACAACCACCGCTATGCCGGAATTATTGTTCCGGAATATCTCTCGATTGCCTTGGTCGGAGAAAAAAGTGATACA
>DHLT01000064.1:4553-5789 GCA_002405405.1 Ignavibacteria bacterium UBA4661
TTGCACTTACTGCCGACGGGAGCACAGACTCTCTTTTATCGTCCGCCGAGAGAACACGCCACCGTGTACAAACTATTCCGATTGCAGCGCTCTCCGCAAGTGATTTACAACGTTTCGATGCAATTATTTGCACTAACATTACTGCATTTTCACAGAATGACATTGCCCGTTTACAAGAATATTGCAAACAAGGTGGCGGTCTAGTGATTGTTGGCGGTGAAAAAAGTAATCTTCCTTCGTATAATGCTACAGTTTTTCCTGCCTTTGGTTTTGGAGAATGGACACAAAAGAAATATGCTCTTGAATTACCTGCACGCTTTTCAGCAATGGATAATTCACACCCCCTTCTCAGTAATCTTTTTGCCGATCAGCTAGGCGCAACACCTTCAATTAATACGACACAAAACCTTCTACCGGAATCACCTGATATAACTCAGGCATTCGTTATGGCAGAAAAAGGCATTATCGCGCTCAATGATGGTGCAATTCTCACCGAGCGCACAGTCGGCAAAGGTCGTGTAGTAGTCCTTGGATTACCTGCAACTCCAACCTGGAGTACCTTTCCAATTACGGGAATTTTTGCGACGCTGATGTATCGTATGCCCGGCCATATCAGTATGTCGCAGGAAAATATCATCAACACTCCAGCCGATCAAGAGGTCAGTCTTCGCCTAAGTTCTCGTTTTTCAGGAGTACAATCTCTTTTGTTGCAAGAACCGAATGGTGCATCATCATTACGAAAACCTATTCCCCTTCCATCGGGTGTGATTGTCCGTTTTGATGGCTTTACGCAAACCGGTGTCTATGGCGTTTTAACACCGCAGAATCAAGCAGTGGCAGCAATTGCCGTGAATCACTCCGCACAAGAATCTGTCGGCGATCGCTGGACATCGAGCGAGCTTCGTACACGATTTACCCATTACCTTACTCAACCTGAAACACTACATCTCATTACGCCCGATGATCGTTTTGATATTACTGTCGAGCGCCAACGCTCCGGTACAGAATTATGGCAAGTCTGTGTGTTTCTCGCCTTTTGCTGTGGACTTATCGAAGTGCTGTATGCTCGCTCCATTGCACAACAGGTAACTATGGTGCCTTGAGATTGTTTGAGAGAAAATACTTGCAAACTCATCTATACCCCAGAATGATCATGACTGATTTAATCGTAGAGTGAAATCCTCTTATACAACATAACAGCAACGGCGACCGAGATCTCTCTTGGTCGCCGTTGTC
>DHLT01000153.1 GCA_002405405.1 Ignavibacteria bacterium UBA4661
AGCGGACTCATAATCCGTTGGTTGGGGGTTCAAATCCCTCTGGGCCCACAAAGAAAAAAACTTGCGAACAAGCATTCAAGCAGTTCGAAGAGTTTTTCATCTATACAGTCAATGTATACTAAAAAAGCCCTTGCAGATTATGCAAGGGCTTTTTTTCTAGTATCGCTTGTGAGCAAAACGATTATTTCTTTTTCGCATTGGTTGTTGTTGAAGCGGGGTTTGTACCACGATTCAACTGATCCAATACTTTGTAGGTGTAATCGCTTGCTTTGTCGGCATATAACATTGCACCGGCTTCCATCATGAACGTCAATTTCTCATTGCCTGCAACAACTTCGATTGCTTCGCTGACACGTTTGCGGATTGGTGCAAGAAGCATTTCTTGCACTTTTGCAAGTTCTTGGCGTTTTTCTTCTTGATACTCTTGACGGCGTTTGTTCAAACTGTTGATGCGATCTTCTTCCTTGGTTTTTGCATCAGGTGCCATCATGCCTTGTTGTTTTTGATATTGCTCAAAAGCTTCTTGTAATTCTTTGCCCATGATTTCTAGAGTATCACGAACTTTACCACTCATTTCTTGCAACTGACTTTCCGCTTTCTTAGCTTCCGGTAATTGCGCAATGATGGTTTGTGTATTTACCACACCGATTTTAAGTTGTGCCACTGCTGATGACGAAAATGCAACCATACCGCAGAACACTGTTGCCACGATGACAACTGAACGAACAAACTTGGACATAGAACGAAAGAATGTGAATGAAAAAAATAAGAGAAATTGCAATCGAAAACTTCAGCGAAATGAGCGCTGATATCTTCAGAGCGAATGCAAAAATACGAACCGATGCTGAAACAGTTATGAAATTTCCCATAGGATTTTCCTATTGCAAATTACGACTCAATTTCTTTCACAACTTTTAACAAAACCCCATGCGTCATATTCTTCTTCTTTTGATTAGTGTCTGTCTGTTGTTCTCAGTTGCCCGTGCACAACAGAAATCGAAATCCTCCGCTCAAGTACCGAATATGACACCTGTACGTTCACTACCGACGCAGGTACAACGAATTGCTGTTGCACCACAATTTCGGGCTGCATTTCCTGATAGTCGCTCGCTGACTATTCCTCAGGGATACACGGCACAGATTTTTTACGCCGGCTCATTGCTTAATAAAGCACGCTTTTTCACATGGAGTCCGGATAGTGTACTTCATGTAGCAAATATGAATAGTGGAACCATTCTTGCATTACCCGATCGTAATCGTGATGGTATTGCCGATACTGCTATCATTGTTGCAAATAACCTTAACGGTATTCATGACTTAAAATTTTATCGGGGTTCGCTGTATGCCGCATTGGAACGGAGTATTATCAAACTTGACGATGCAAACCGTGACGGTATCTACGAGACACGCTCAACCTTCATTGCGAATATTGCTGAGGGTGCACCGCAACCCGGTGGAGGACATCGAACACGTACTATTGTGTTTGACTCTCCACGCAGAAAAATGTACCTCTCGATTGGATCATTGTGTAATGTCTGTCGTTCGCAAAATCCCGGTGAACGAGATTTTAGTCGTGCCCTGATTGAAGAATGGAATGATAATGGTACCGGACGGCGTGTCTTTGCTACCGGTGTACGAAATGCCGTAGGCATGGCATTGCACCCACGCACCGGTCGTTTGTGGGCAACAAATAATGGTAGCGACTGGCAAGGCAATGATATTCCACCGGAATGGATTGATATCGTACGCGATGGAGGTTTTTATGGTTATCCGATTGCACATTCTTTGGGCTCATTCTTTTCGAGTTATGATATCAATGATGACTACAGAGCATTACTTCCGCTTACGGCGCGCGACACGGCATTAGTTCAGTCTATGGTAAAAGCACCTGTAGCATTAGTGCAAGCACACTCTGCACCAATGGCAATCGAGTTCTCGAATGCAAGTTTTCCTGAAGTATATCAGCGGGGTGCATTTGTCGTCTTCCGTGGCTCATGGAATCGTACACCGCCCACGGGGTATAAAGTAATCTATCTCGACTTCGATAATGATGCCGACACAACCGCAAATTTTGTCAGCGATATGGTGAGTGGTTTCCAAGAAAGTGATGGGCGTGCATGGGCACGTCCTGTTGGTGTTGCCGCTGACATGCGTGGTAATCTCTATGTTGGTAGCGATGATATTACGCAATTTATTGTTGTCATTCGTCCTACAGCTACAACCGGTACTAAGCGTGGTGGATCGGGTCGCAGCACTCCTGCACCGGTTTCGGCAGATATCATACCAAACCCTACTCAACATGTCAGCAATGTGCGATTGTCGGTGCATCATCAGGCAACGATTACCCTCGAAATTTGCTCGACTGATGGTTCTGTTCTCTCACGACATATTCCTGCTCACTATGGTGTCGGTGAATATACTTTACCATTAGAGACCGCTCAATTCCCGCAAGGTGCGTATTTTTGTCGTGTAATTTCTCGTGCAGTTGGTACAGCAGAATCTGCTGTGGCAACTGTTCCTTTCGTGATTCATCGATAATATCCATGTCTTTATTTGATTCGTTTAAGAAAAAGCTGTCGAGTGTTTCTGAAAAAATTTCTGCAGTAACGGAGCAGGTGACAACAGCAACAAGTAATGCTATTTCATCAGCGACAGAGTCGGTAAAAGAAACTATCAACGAAACCTTAGGTTTTGAGCGGCTAAAAGAAGGGTTAAGTAAAACCCGTGAAACACTCGTGAATCGGCTTGCTGCGGTTCTTCTACCCGGCAGAAAAATAGATGAGTCGCTTATTGCCGATATCGAAGAAGTGCTGATTACTGCTGATGTCGGTGTGAAAACAACCAATCGTATCATTGCGGCATTGCGAACGCGTATTCGTAAGCAGGGATTTCAAAATGTACAAGAAGTGTATGAGTTGATCCAAGAAGAAATTGTTACGATTCTCGGCACATCGCCATCGGCAGAAATTGATCGCACATATCGTACGGATCATACCGCATCACCGTTTGTTCTGATGGTGGTCGGTGTGAATGGTGTCGGTAAAACAACAAGTATCGGCAAACTTGCTAAGAATTATAAAACTGCCGGAAAACGCGTGATTATTGGTGCAGCGGATACATTTCGTGCAGCTGCTAATGAGCAACTGGAAGTGTGGGCACAACGTGCTGATGTTGAAATCATCATGCAAGGTCATGGTGCTGATCCTGCGGCGGTAGCCTTCGACACACTGAAAGCGGCAGAAAGTCGCTCCGCTGATGTCGTGATTATCGATACAGCAGGACGTTTGCACAACAAAACAGGGCTGATGCAAGAACTTGAGAAAATTTCTCGTGTCATGAAGAAAGTCAAGCAATCGGCACCCGATGAAGTCTTTCTTGTTTTGGATGCAACCACCGGGCAAAATGCAATTCAACAAGCAAAAGAGTTTGCGAAAGTATCGCCAATTACCGGGCTTATTCTCACTAAACTCGATGGTACTGCCAAAGGTGGTGTGGTCATTGCTATTGCCGCCGAGTTAAATATTCCCGTTCGCTATATTGGTGTCGGCGAGAAAATCGACGACTTACAACCTTTCGACCCCATGGCGTTTGCCGTAGCTCTCTTCCAAGAGAAAGCACTTATTCCTGTCGAGTAATTTCTCACCCATGCCTACATCCGAAGTACCGATAGAATTCTCATGGCGACGCAATGTTGCGATGCTGTGGATTGCGCAGTTTGTCGCTATGATCGGGATGTATGCATGTTTGCCATTCTTGCCTTTGTATATCCGTGAACTTGGTATTACCGATCTGGCATTGGCGCAGAAATGGAGCGGTTTGGTCTATGCAGGACCATTTTTTGTGGCAATTATTACTGTACCGATCTTTGGTGTATTAGGGGATAAATACGGACGTAAAATGATGATCGTTCGTGCTATTATTGGTTTGACCATTTCGACAGCACTCATGGGTTTTGTGCAAAATGTTGAACAATTATTTTTTGCACGAATGCTACAAGGGGGCATGAGCGGATTTATTGCGGCAGGCATTTCACTGACTGCTGCTACAACACCACCACGCTTTGCCGGCTATGCGATGGGTGTTTTGCAAACCTCGATTTCTTCGGGAATCGTGATTGGTCCGCTTGTGGGTGGCGTGCTAACCGATACCGTTGGTGTGCGCCCTCTATTTCTGATCGTAGCATCATTATGTGCGATTAGCTCTGTTATTGTTGTCTTTTTCTTGCGCGATGTTCAAACACCGCAAGAACGTTCCGAAAAGATTTCACTATTCTCCAATCTTCAACTTGCATGGCGCGAACCAGCACTACGCCGTGTGTATGGCATGATTATCCTTGTGCAAACAGGGCTCATGCTTCCGCAACCGATTCTTCCATTTTATTTGGAATCGCTGTCTGCACCAAAGCATTTGTTGGCAACCATTACGGGTATCATGGCGGGAATTGTTGGCGTGCTGAATATCATTGTTGCACCACTTTGGGGCAAACGCAATGACCGCAAAGGGTATCATGATGTTTTGAGCCATACGCTTCCATGGACTGCTCTTGCCATTGCGACACATTGTTTTTTACCAAGCTTCGAGCCGGTGTTTGCTCTACGGATTGTGCTAGGATTTTTTTCGGGGGCAATGCTTCCTGCACTCTATGCGGCTATTGGCAAGCAAGTACGTCAAGAGATACGCGGAGGTATGATGAGTATTGCTTCGAGTGCGCAATTTGTGGGAAGTTTAACGGGACCATTGATGGGTGGTTGGCTTGCTTCGAGTATTTCGATGTCGGCTGTTCTTCTTTTGGCGGGGGGAATTTTTGTAGCTGTGTATGTGCTGAATCTACGAGGTGAAAAGAAAGGGGAGAGAATACCATAACATCCTCTGTTTGGAAGAGCAAGGTATGTGATCTTCTTCCGAAAATGATAGTAGGCAGTTTGCCAGCAGATACCGTATTGATGATTGCGTAGAGAATATCAACCATTGCCGATGATCGCCGTTAGCTTTCTTCTCAACTTATATCGTTCGACAATGGTATAATCCATTGTTCTATTGTAGTTTTGTCAAGCATACGGAGACTAAGGAGAATGCGAACATTATATGTTTGCGCCTTTAGGTTCACTGCCTTCTCTATAGGGACTTTTCTTGCCCTGAATAACCCCAAAGGATATACGTAGCAATGGAGCTAAAATTAGAAAATTTACCATACCAAGAACTTGCCATACAATCAGTCTTGAAAGTCTTTGATGGTACGGAGAAAAATACATATGATAATGCTTGCATTGAGGGCATCCGCTCTAATGTTTGCAACCTGACAGTAGAACAAATCGAAGAGAATATAAAAGGTGTTCTGACTGAAAATGGCATTATCGAAGAAATTGCCGGACTTTCGTCAGATAATGATCTTTGCATAGAAATGGAAACGGGTACAGGCAAAACGCTCGTGTATATCAAAACCATTTATGAACTATACAAGCATTATGGCTTTACCAAGTTCATCATTCTTGTTCCTT
>DHLT01000227.1 GCA_002405405.1 Ignavibacteria bacterium UBA4661
GCCATAAATTTCGACCATGTAATCGGTTGCTCTTTCAGCTGTGCGAAAGCCCCCACCGGTGTTTCGGGAAAGTGTTTTAGAAGAATAATGACCGGCTCCGAACAAAAGTATTCTTCTTTGAAGTGCCGAATAAACGCATCGTTCGCCTGTGTGAGATAGCCAGCTGCCCACGTAACATCAAAAGCATACCATCGCCCTTCCATCTTTGCGATATTCCACGCATGACCAAACTCATCTTTATTTTTTGTAGTTAAATTTTGACCACCTGCAAATCCACCCACCCAATGCGCTTCTATTCCCACCGAATCCAACATCGCTTCAAAGAGGTACGCATAGCCCGCGCAAACACACACACGGTTCTGCAATACGCTCTTAGCATCACAGGGTTGATATTGCTTCCAATCGCCCGACGCATAACCCTTGTAGTCATAGCTGACATTATGCGTGATCCACCGAAAGATTGCGCGGACTTTCTCGAAGTCATTGCGTGCCGGTTTACATAAATACTCTGCTAAGCGTTTAATATCCGTGGTGTAACTCTCCGGTGTGATCATCGCATACTCATCAATGAACTGCACGCGGATACGCGCCATCACCGAATCCTTGGGGAGTGGAAGTTTCCCCTGTAACAACGAACGGTAGCGAGAGTCTTGTACCGAGCGCATCCACCGCATATCCGCCTGCATACGCCCCTCATTCTCTGTCCGCTTCATATCTGCCAAAGTCAAAAGCTTCTCTAATGTTCGCGGCGTTGCCTCACCGCTGTGCCATGTCTTGAGAATGAGTCGTTTTCCGGTATGCTCTGCCCATAAGGTATCATAGCTCTCTTTAATCGTTGGCGCACCGGTTTCATCGACAATCGTAAAACGATCACCGATTTTGGCAATGTACCCAAGGTATGGTATGTTTTGCCCAACTGCGCTCAGCAATCGCTTGGTCAAATGAATACCCTGCACATCAATAAAAGTGTACCCTCGCGGTGTAGCAACAAGTGCTCGACCATTCTCGAAAGACCGTGCATACACATACACACAAGGTATCACCATCAGGGCTTGCTCATTCACAAAACCATACAAACCATTATAGCGTATAAGCGCACGTCCATGAGCATATTCTACTACAGAATCATACAATGCCGGTAAAACAATGCGTCCTGCACTCGCAATGCCATATTTACCATTGGCTCCACGATACGGTTTATACAGAACGGTTTCATTCCCTGCGATCATCGCTCCGGTCAGCACAACCCAAAGAATCAGAGCAATCGTCGCCATGTTCCGATAGAGATAATGATAGTTCCAAGCATTCGCCCGTGAAAGAATCGTCGTGCTTGATGGTACTGGATACATGATATTCATTCCGATACGTGAAAAAAAGCTGAAGAAAAAGTCCTATTCAACACCCGCTTAGTGCCGAAAGGTAAATTCAAAAAACAGACTCAGGCGAGTAACCAATCCCCCCGGAAGAATCTCAAAAGATTGTTTTTGAGAACTCTCATATCCTCGATAATGATACCCGGCGAATGCCAACCCGAAACTCGCGGCTCCACGAGTATCAGCCGGATCAGAATACTGTAAACCGACACGCATTTCCCAAAACATCGAACGGGATTCTTGCGTCGAGGTTGGGTAAAACATCGATACCGAAGTACCCATCGCCTTTTCTGAGCGAACTTCTGCGTTATGCATCCCAACAAGAAGTCCAAGAAAGGGTGAGCTTTGGTTGGTACCATTGTAATGATACTCGGTGGAAGCATAGTAATCAGGACCGCTTATGCTGTAGAGGGCTTTGACTTGACGAGATTCCGGCGATCCGCCACCATTTGCTTCTGTTATGATTTTTTCCATGCTGAACACCGACGAAAACCGTGCCCCCAGAGAAAAGCTCCAATGCCTCCATGCTCCCATCTGCGGACTCACGGAATAGCGAATACCCAACGATCTCACCCCCCACGATTCATCCTGCCAACCCGCAGAGAGAAAACGCTGACGCTCTATGGACATACTACCGGAGTATGTCTGCACATTGGTGCCGATACCAAGTTCAATACCAAGTCCTCCTATCCATTGTTGTGCCGAAGCATCGCTACTACCGAGTACTTGATCTCTCCGATCAGTACTATCAGATGACATGCCATCATCCGAAGTGCTTGCCACATATACTGAGGAATACACTATGGTCGCCTGCACGAATATCACCAAACACAACACAAGAACACGCAAGGTCAAACGAAAACATTCGGCGTAATCATGATGACCATGAGATACTCGTTGAGAAAACTTCATCGTACGCATAGATTCCTCTCGATAGATACATGAAACCAAAGATGAAAAAAAGAAGTCATGACCGGAATCCGGTCTCTCACAGCGACAATAAACGGTATGTACCACCAACACCCTCCGGAAGAACAGGTAATGGTTGCCCGGTATCACTCAGAACATTCAATGTCAAGGTATTGCCTGCTACGGCATATCCTATCTGTATACCATCTGCTTTTTCGGGAATCACCCTCCAGTCGCCTGCTCGAAACCGAAGAACAATGACACCACCGCCTTGTTGGCTTTGAAATGCTGTATTGATCTCCGGTATGGTTTTCGTTACACTCCACACCCCGCTCTGCGGATCACGGGTAAAGTCACTTGCCTGCACAACAAATTCAGCTGTACGCGTTGCTTTGGTATCTACCGACAGCAACACTTCGCCGGGACTACAGCCCATAAGGATACTCGACAGCAGGAGAACAATTGTCAGCGTCAACATACACCCAAGCGTATGGAGAATATTCCATGCGGAAGAAGCTGTGCCGGTAGGTTGAGCGCGATGCGGTGTCGTGATATGATGATTCATATTCATGATGAACTCCGAAAAAAGATTGAAGATTGAATTGAACATTGATATGTTGAAATACTTAGTAAGTAATAAAGCGAACAGTCGTCGGTGTACTGATGGATAGAGGTGCACCACTGAGCGAGCGCATGGTAATGGTCGCCTTTGACCGATCCCATGTGTACGTGGTCTCCACTTGACTACGTGCATCCGTCAGAGGTAATGCTTGCCACTGATTGCCTGTCTGCATAAACGCTTGCACACTTAGATTCACAATAATGAAGTCTTTAACACCAAGAAATAAAGGGGCAATCGGTATCTCTGCCTGTACTGCTCCACCGCTTGTTGCCTGCCACTCCGTTGGTGCAATCGTTGCTGTCAAGCTGGGTGCATATTGCTTTGAATCTACCTGTACAATCGTGTCCGGTTCCGATTGACACGAAGTACAAAGGAAAGAACTCACCACCGCTACAATCAGGATAAGGTGAGACTGTACCATACGATACATCCTTGGGAAGAATTTCTGCGTTTTCATTGTGACTCCTATAGTTGAATGAATGATAATGGATAATGCTAATGTGCTTGCTGAAAAATCCCTCTC
>DHLT01000069.1 GCA_002405405.1 Ignavibacteria bacterium UBA4661
GAGTGATGCACCGCCGGAATCCTTGATACAAACACTTGCGGAAGTTTTTCTTGCAACAAAAGGTGATCTTAAAGCCATGATGATTGCCCTTGTGAATAGTCAAGAATTTTGGTCACGTTCGGTTGTCAATGCCAAGATAAAAATGCCTTTTGAAGTTGCCGTGAGTGCTGTACGAGCTGTACATGCCAATCTTTTGCGACATAATGCTATTGCTCTCAAAGTTACTCAAATGGGGCAGGCGCAGTACTCTTGTGTGCCACCAACAGGCTATGATGACAAGGCAACGGCATGGGTCAACACCGGTGCATTAGTTGCCCGAATGAATATGGGTGTACAAATCGCACAAAATACCTTGGGGGGAACAGCATGGTCCGTCGATACATTTCTGCGACATCATGAGCCGGAATCTACCGAAATGGCATTGCAGTACGCCGTAGAAAGAATACTCCCAGAACGAGATTATGCGAACATTCTTCCTCGATTACGGAAAGCGTTAGATGATCAATCTTATGAGGCAAAATTGCAAGAAGAAGCCAAAAAACAATCATCGTCGGGTATGATGTCTGCGATGGAGAGCGATACGCCTTTACTTTCTGCCGCACAGCAACGACTTGAAATCAAGCAAGCTCTAGAATTCAGTAAGTTGTCTGCACCACAGCAAATCACATCGCGTATTGTAGGATTGATTCTTGGTTCACCCGACTTTCAGCGAAAATAATTCAGTAGTTTTTTTCTATATGCTTCATCTCATGACTATGAATCGCAGAGCATTTCTCTCAACTTCAGGATTAGCTATTCTTTCTGTAGGAATTGGTGGAAGCCCCTTGTTTCTCCATCGGACAGCACTATCAGCCCAGCAACAAACTTCAGGGCGCAGAAAAGTGCTTGTATCGATTTTTCAACGAGGTGCGATGGATGGACTTATGGCAGTGAGTCCCTATACCGATGACTTTATAGCGAAGCATCGTAAACGTCTTGCTCTTGCTGCTCCGATCAAAGGAACATCAAATCCTGATGCTCTGATTGATCTTGATGGTCGTTTTGGTTTGCATCCTGCAATGGCATCATTTATGCCGCTGTTTACGAACAAACAACTTGCTATTGTCCATGGTTGCGGATCTCCTGATACCACACGCTCGCATTTCGATGCTCAAGATTATATGGAAATCGGTATGCCCGGCATGAAGGGAAGCTATGATGGTTGGTTGAATCGTGTTGGTAAATTCATGCCCAAACATACACATCCTGAAACGCCATTTCGTTCGGTTGCGTTTACGCCTGCAATGCCACGCTCTCTTTCCGGTGATGGTCAGGCATTAGCCATTACAAATCTTCGTGATTTTTCTATCAAGCCTTCTGTAGGGATGGCAGTAAGCGGAAATACTTCATCACAAGGTTTTGAAGCTCTCTATGATGCAACTTCCGAGCGATTACTTCGTGATACGGGCAAAGAAGGTTTACAAGCTGCACACTTACTCTCACAGAAGATGCGAGAAGCATATAAGCCATTGGTTGAGTATCCCCAAACGCCACTTGCCAATGCGCTTAAACAAGTAGCACAGTTAATTAAGTACGATGTAGGGTTAGAAATTGCCTTTGTTGAACAAGGTGGGTGGGATACACATTTTGCTCAAGGTACAGGCAAAGGAGTTTTTGGTAATAAAGCACGAGAATTAGCAGATGCTATGGTTGCTTTCTGGCAAGATATTGCATCATATCAGGACGATGTGGTTGTCATGACTATGACAGAATTTGGTCGCACGGTACGCGAGAATGGTTCGGGAGGTACCGATCATGGTCGCGGATCCTGTATGTTCGCTTTGGGTAATCATTTACATGGCGGTTTGGTCCATGGACGTGTACCAATACTTGCACCGGAGAATTTAGAAGATAGTCGAGATCTCCCCGTAACAACAGATTTTCGTTCGTTTTTTGCAGATATAGCAGGACACCATTTTTCTATTGCTGATACCTCCGATATCTTTCCTCAGTGGGAGGGTACACCTACCCAGATATATCGAATGGCGTAGCTGTTGCTGAAGACATTGATGTATTTGCAAGGTAGCCCGAAAAAATTGCGTGTGGCTTGTGATATGTTTCCCAAGTAATTCGCACGAATGCTGGTGCTAGGTAGGTCAGTTTTGTACAATGCGAATCAACATCGCCATAATAAGTAGAATATGGTGCTACTTCGATAGTAAGTGGAGAAGAGCACCAAATTATACCGCGAGAGCGTGTTCCGGTGTACCCGATAGAGTATGCATCAATCGGTTCGATATTAATTTCGGGTGGAATATGAAGGTATCCATGAGAAGGCTGTTGCATGGCTGATGCTGTTGAGCGTTTGGGCTGTTGTATTGTTTCTAATTCGTCCGAGATCAATAATTCACCGGATTGAGTATCATCCACATGGCTTAATACAAGAGTTCTACGGTGAATAACACCAAATCGTTCGACATATCCATGATGCTGGATAGAGCAATTGAGCGTTGTTTCATTGGCATGAAGCGAACGTATTAAAGGGTCGGTTGTGTCGCTCTTAATTCGCCAGAGATTCAGAAACTCACATTGCTCAGCACCATGCACACTGACGGTATTGTGTGCTTTCGTTGAACGTTGATATTCTCGTAAGTTTTTATTGCCCGTATAGCTACCGCATCCACTATCGGTGATAATAGTTTCCCCATGAATGCTCCATACGAATGCAAGACAGTCATTGTGTCCATGACCACCCCAACCATTCATGCCATAATCTCCCACATCAAGAAAAAAAGAATGTGCGGAAGTGTGGTGAATAATGTAACCCATTTCAGAAAAGTGTTCGAGTGGCATAACTGTGGGGGCTATAACGGGTGTATCATGAAATAATATCCGCTCAAGCATATGGTGGAGTGTTGCATAACAGTGTGGTTTTTCATCAGCAGAAATACGAAGAATTCTACCATTATCTGCATCTCCAATAAGTGGGATTGTACCATTGCTCTCAAGGAATGCATCAAAAACATGGTACATGCGATAAAGCCGTTGTTCATAGAGTGATGAAAACTTCCACCCAACATGTTTTGCAATCGCAAATCCCAGAGCAAACATTTCTAGCACAAGCGCATGGTATGCAGAGCTTTTTTCATAATTCCCACCATCGGAATACACTTGATCCTGCATAGCTTGTTCTAAAATTTTTGCACCTTCTTTTTTCCAAGACAAAGCCGCACGATATTCCGAAGTTTCAGAATGTTGATGGAGAATCAATTCAAAAAAACAACCAAGGATAAACAGTCCAAGACCATTCGACAAAAGATGGTTGTTGGGGCGACGTGTATATTCTTGATGCGAGTGAAGATAATGACCATGCTCGTGTAGCCATGATAAAATATGTCGATATTGTTCGCGCAGGATGTCATGATCGGAAAAGGATGGGGCAATCCCAATCAAACCAAAGACGATATTGATAGCGCGTATAGCAATTTCCATCGGCATTGTCCACTGTACACCTTTGCCGACTGAATTTTGCTTCATGCAATCAAATATATCGCTGATTACTTGTTTTGCATACAGTTGCGTATTTGTTGCTTCATAGCCCAATGCTAACCAAAGCAAGTGGTGGCAACGACCGATTTCCCATACAGTTTTGATGTCAGTACCATGCGGATAACGAAAATGTTCTTCAGCATGCGATGGTGCATTACTCCAGGTGTAGTGTGTATTAAAATCAGTATGCCATGCAAAGGATTCACCGAAGTGATGCGGTGTGTTGCTTAATACAGTGAATTCTTTTCGTAGACCGCATTCAGCTTGATCAATAATACCGCGTAAAGTGTTTTGTTTTACACTTAATCCAATAAATGTATGTAGTGGATACCGAATACGTTCGTTAGTCTCTCCACTTAAGAGTGGTAATGCTGCATCTAAAGAAAAAGAAAAGGATGCATTCTGAAAAACAGATGACCGACGCAGCATTGATCGAGCAATGCTATGTAATGCCCACAATTTCGGACGAACGATTCTGTGGCGCAGAAGATTAATGTAAAGTCTTCGGCGAGAAATGGGCATAACAATTACTGGAGAAATGCGAAAAAGACAAGGTAGTTAGGTCAATTATTTGGCGTACAAACTCATCACTACACGGAATGATTTCAAAACAAATTTGAACACCATTGTCTGGTATCCGATAAGAATCGTAGTACAATGTATGATGAAAATGGTAAGGAAAAAAGATGAATTCAACTATGAGCCTTTGAGAGCAGTGAATATATTATAATCCCATTGGCTTCGTATCTGTGGGTATCGCCACTCATCATTGACGGGTGGAGAGTTTTTTTCAGCTTATATAGTATTCATACCCTTTTTATGAGTGCTGTATTATTGAGTGGAGCACCAACTCTTTGGGAAATTTGCGCGACTGTCGGCACAGCCTACCGGCGGGGAGAATTCGACAGGTTTAGGATTGTCTATTGTAAAAAAACTTGTTACCCAAATGGCTGGCGAAGTCGGTTGCGAAAGTGAACATGGCAATGGTGCCATGTTCTACATTGACTTGCCTTTCAAAGTTTAAGGTCAGCTGTATATTTGTGCTTATGCAGTTACTTGACGATTCTCACCATCGACATACACCAAAGTTGGCTCATGTTGTTCTGCTTCTTCTGGCGAGTACCAACCATACGCCATGATAATCACTAAGTCTGTTTTTTGAACTAAGCGGGCGGCGGCACCATTGAGACAGATTTCTCCATCCTTACCTGCAATGACATAGGTCGAAAAGCGCGCACCCGTGTTGATATTGACCACATCGACACGTTCGTTAAGCAAAAGACCTGCGGCAGTGCGGAGTTTTGGGCAAATAGAGATTGATCCTTTATACGAGAGATCGGCATCGGTTACCGTTGCACGATGAATTTTGCATTTGAGAAGATTTAAAAGCATGTATAAGCCCCCTTGGTAAGGTAAAAAAATTGATGAGAAAAGAATATTCAATAATGCTACGACTTCTCCTCATTAAGATGAGTTGCAATCAGCATGCCGCGTAAAACCAAATCAGGAATGACATGGTCAAAAAGACTTTCTTTATCAAAAAGTCCGGAAAAACCACCGGTACCAATGAGAAGCGGAACGCCATCAGCAACATCGGTACGAGGAGCAAAACACTCATGTTGTAAGCGTACAGCAATCTCGCGTACCATGCCGATGTGACCATAGTACAAACCCGATTGAATGCTTTCAACTGTCGAGCGACCAAGACATTGATTCATCGGAACCACTTCAACCGAAGGTAGTTTGGCGGTGCGTTGCTCTAATGCTTCTGCAGATATACGAATGCCTGCAAGGATAACACCACCCATGTATTCGCGCTCTTTGGTAATTGCACAAAAGGTCGTCGCAGTACCGAAGTCCACAATCACAAGGTTGCGATTGGGGAAGAGATGCACACCCGCAATAGCATTCGCAATGCGATCAGCACCAACTTCGAGAGGGTTACGATATTTGATATTCAATCCTGTTTTTACGCCGGACTTCAAAATAAAAGGTTGAATGCCGAAGTATTTTTGGCAAGCACCTCGAATAGAGTACACGGCATCGGTGACTACGGAGCAT
>DHLT01000018.1:0-2508 GCA_002405405.1 Ignavibacteria bacterium UBA4661
AATCAGACAACACCAAAATAGAATCCATACAATATGGTGAAACAGCAACCCATATATTGTTAATAACTTAGTAAAAACTTTGCAGAGATACCATGAGAAATGCTTGGTATGCAAATGCAAAAATAGTTCTTGCAAGCAGGGATAATTATTTCCGATTGACCACTGTTTGGTACAGCACAGAGCCACGATAATCTATCACGCTGACATGCAATGCCGATGGCGTAAGCGACATTGCCATAAAGCCCGATGTTCCTGCCGAGAACTGCGTGCCTTCGGTAGCACCCGATGGTCGGCTTTCCGATCCTGCACCGGAAACAAAGTACGTAATAGGTCCATCAGCACGCTTGATAACTTGCAAATCATGTTCGTGTCCGTTGAAGTACGCCTGCACGCCATATTTCTCCATGAGTGGCACAAGGCGTTTCTGGAGTGTTGTTTCTTCCTTTTTGCGCTTACCACCCGTGAACATGTGGTGATGCCCAATGACGATTTTCCACTGTGCTTTTGATGTCGCAAGCACACTATCAATCCACCGCCACTGGCGTGCTGTATCCTGACCAACTACGCCATACTTTTCATCATCTTCGTAATACTTGGTAATGAATGGCGGTGTATCAATGAAAACAAACTCCACGCTATCGGTTGCTGTAAGTTTTTTCTTGATGGTGTAATACCGTTGTGGCATGTACCAGCGTCTGCTTTTTTGGGTGTAATCAACCTGCGCTTGTGCATTGCCACGATAATCATGATTACCAAGCACCGAATACCATGAGCAAAACAGCGCGTGGTCGGTGTAGATATTTTCAAACGAACTCAACCACAGCGGATCATCGACCGATGCTACACCGCTTGGGTAAAAATTATCGCCGACATTGATAATAAATTCCGGCTCGACACGCAGGGCAGTTTGTGCCATTTGGTGCGCGACTTCACGCTGATTGAATTGACCATTCCGCCCCCAATCACCAACGACAAAAAAATGCAAAGCATCATTCGGTGCAGTGAGAGTTTGCACTGTTTTTGCACCGGATTTTTTGACTTGCGCAGAAAGCGAACATGACGCACTACCGGCACAGCCGATGAGAACCCAGCATATTGCAAAGACGAAAGAGCGAAGAAGAGTTGTACGCATAGAATTCCTCTACCATGAAATGAAAAACTTGTCGTGAATGTAAGAAAAAACAGCGCATCGGAAACAATGCGCTGTTTGACATCAAGAATGCAAAAAATTACAAGTCGAAGCGTACGCCAATATGTGTCCACCATGAGTAGAACTCACGTTGGTCAGGGCGCGACTCCACACCACGATAAAAACGCAGTGGTTGATTGGTCAAGTTGATTGCTTCGACAAAGATTTGCCATTGTGGCGCAAAGCGATAATTCGCAGAGAAATCAATGCGGAAGGATTTATCCTGATAGCGATCAAAGTCTGATGTTGCGCCAATTTCATCGATAAAACTACCAATGAAATTCCCCGCAATACGCGCCATGAATCCATATTTCTCATACGAGAGAGCAATGTTTCCTGCTGTTTTTGCTTGTCCGGGAAGCGACACAGTACGGCGTGAATCCAAACCGGTTGGGATAATTGCTTCGGAGTTTGTCCATGTGAAATTCGCAAAGACACCAAAGCCATCAAACGGCGATGGCAGGAATGTGAACTGCTGTTGCCAGCTCAACTCTGCACCAAGAAGCGATGCGCTTTCGCCATTGAGTGGCTGTGTAATCAGGAATGGTGTTGTTCCCAAGCCAGTTATCAATTCACGGCGGAAAGAATTAAAAACAAAGTTGCGAATGTTTTTGTGAAAGACACCGCCGCTGATAAGTCCAACACCCGGCAAGAAATGTTCAATCATGGCATCGGTATTCATTGCTGTTGCAGGAGAAAGCGCAGGATTGCCATACAGTGCTGTGTTGTCAATAATGTTCAAACGCTGAACAGGGCTGTTATCCACATAGCGCGGACGTGAAAGCGTATTTGTCCATGCAACACGAACATTCGTGTTTTCTGACAGGCGATACGTTGCATGAAGCGAAGGCAGGATATTACCATAGGAATTAGAACCATCGACCGATTGTGTCGAAGCCCAACGACCCGCAGAACTGACATTGATACGATTTGCTGTGTACGCGATAGATGTGTTTTCATAACGGATACCGGCAAGGACTGTCCAATCATCCGCAACAAAACGTGCCATAGCATAACTGCTCAATACATCTTCTTTGCCGCTGTACACCGAAGCATCCGATGTTATCCGTGATGCTGAAGAGTCTGCCGCCGATTGAATAAACCGACCATTGTCGAAGAGATTGCGCATCCGCTCAGGATCAGGAGGAATGCTTTGCAAAGAATTGTCGTAGCGTTGGAAAAGGAAATTTTCATCCGTAAAAGAACCGCGTGCATCTGCGAGTGTTGGACGTGTTGTACCCGGAGCAAGTGTTGTGAAAACACGCGAGTGGAGCGCATTGCTGGTTTGTTTCGAGCGCAGTTTGACACCGGCTTGAACC
>DHLT01000018.1:2585-4380 GCA_002405405.1 Ignavibacteria bacterium UBA4661
GACACCGGCTTGAACAATCGTATTGACAGACGAAATAATGCTCACGGGAAATTTCACATTGACCGAACCAATGAGGTCGCGGTCTTTGGTGAGCTGGTCAGAATTGGTAATCTGATTGAAGTTGTACAATCCCGGATTTGCTTGCAAAGTATCGCCACGATTCGTGAAACTATACTGCGGGTAATCTGTATCCGTTACGTTTTGGCGCACACCACGTGCAATATCCTGACGAAAGACACCGTTCAACAAGCTGGGGCGTGATTCTTCTGCATACGCCAAGGCAAAGTTGTAATCGATATCCACCGTTGAAATACCATGCTTGCCACCGAACGAGATATTATGCACTTGCTGAACAGCACGGCGAACGCGCAGTGCCGGCTCGATGCGAAGTGTATTCACACTATCGCCTTGACTACCGCGAAAGAGAATCGTTCCATCAGATGCCGTTGAGCGATCAAAGCGCACACGGAATGTTCTGCGAAATTCATCATCAGAATAGTTGTTGTACATGCCACGCAGATACACCGATGAGCGATCATTAAAACGATAATCCAAACCGGTTGTAATACTGCGGCGTTGGCGCGTCAGATCATAATTCCGCAACTGTAAATCTATCGGACGAATTACTCCTTTGACTGTATCGCCCGGACCGCGCACCCAGTTGGTAGCGGCGTATGTAATTTCATTGTTGTCCGAACCGCGCTCTGCTCGCTGATATGTGCCATTAACTAAAAAACCAAAATTCTTGTCTTCACCCAGGGTTGTTGCAAAGGTCATTGCGCCTTGATATACGCCCTTACCCGTGAGATTCGCATAACCACCAGCGGTTGTAACATTGAACTTTGTTTTGCTAAAATCCAATGCGCTACGGGTAATCAAGTTCACCGCACCACCGATAGCATCGCCATCCATGTCAGGTGTAATTGCTTTGCTTACTTCAACCGAAGAGAGAATATCAGACGGAATAACATCCAATGCAACGGAGCGATCACCGCTTGCTTCGGGCGATGGCAAGCGTTCGCCATTCACCATGATGGAATTGAAAATGGGTGCTGTACCACGAATTTGAACAAAACGTCCTTCGCCCTGATCTCGATCAATCGTGATACCGGGAATACGCTGAAGCGCATCTGCCACATTCGGATCGGGAAAGCGACCAACCAAATCAGCAGAAACGACATTGCGGATATTGTCAGCATTTTTCTGTTGATTCAGCGCGCGAGCTTGACCTTCGCGCATGACACTGACAACCACATTTTCAAGGGTGTAATTTTGCAGTTTCAATTCGATATTGTTTTGCACTGTTTGACCTACGGGAACATCGACCGTGATCGTGTCTTTGGTAAAACCAATAGCAGATACTTCCAAGCGAGCAGAACCGGAAGGAACATTCGTCAAACGATACTCACCGGTACGTTGCGAAATCGTTGCGCTTTTTACGCCGGTAGCAAGAACAACAATACGCACACCGGGCAACTACCGACCAGAGCCAAATTCAAGAACTCGACCCGTAATCGTACCCGTATTTTGAGCCAAGACAGACGAAGACGATCCATTGAGTGCAAAGACTAGCGATGCAATCGCTAGCATACAGAAGCGCAATGGAAAAACAGGAACAACATTTTTCATACACATACTACAAGAATGAAAAAAAAGGAATTATGCCATGAGGAGAATACAACCACATACTTGCACGTACACAACACATCATCCATGAAGCGTTTTTGCCCACTTTGCGTACACACAGAAAGAAAATTTGTTCGGAAGAGTCACCGATTTTCTGATGGAAATTCGC
>DHLT01000018.1:4515-8160 GCA_002405405.1 Ignavibacteria bacterium UBA4661
GGCCCCGATTTTCTGATGGAAATTCGCATCTGCTGAATCACTGGATGACTCTACACACTGCGAAGACTTCTTTACATCTCGAAGATGAACGCAATTTATTCCCCGCCATATTGCGGTGGTGTCAATTCGCCTCTGTCAATGATTATCATTTGATAATAAAGCGACAACACTTTCTCTTAAGGAGATATTTTACACACTGAGAAAAGAGCAAAAAGAAAAGAAAATTGCACTCATGATCGTGCCGAGAAGACATATTGACGATAACTTTTTGCGTAGCTTGCAAGCCAGTACGTGGCAGTATGATGCACTTCTATAACAAAACAATCTTTTGATTTCTATGCTCAATCCCGAACAACATTCGCACGAAGAATCACAGCCGTCTTCGCAATCGTCTTCACAATCATCTTTCGAACGATTTGCTTCATCCTCGGATTCCGCTTCTCATCATGATGAGGGATATCCCCATCATCAAGCTCTGAATTTACGGGTTGGTTTTGGTCGACGCTTTGGCGCTTATTTGATGGATGGGCTCTATGTTCTCATTGCCTCGATTCTACTGTACTTTGGTGCAATGCGCGTCAATCCTGTCTGGGTTGAGAGTTTAGCTTCATCAGAGGAATTCAATCTTTCCACGAATGATGACAGTGATGACGAAGAACGCGAAGCACAACTCGACAATGTTAGGGAAATGGCGCAAAAACTCTATGTCGTCATTATTTTCTCGTCGTTGATTACGATACCTTATAGCTTTATAGAATTACGCACCGGAGCTTCGCCCGGGAAGTATGTCTTGGGAATCAAAGTTGCCACACTCTACGGAGAACAAACAGGACGCCAGCGTTTAGCGAAACGCTGGCTCGTAAAAAACAGTGGCACTCTTATTAGCTTACTCGCGCTAGGTTTAGGTGTTGGATTTTTGGATACCATTGCAACGCTTGCAACATTAGGGATGCTGTTCGGATGCTTTCTTGTTCTTACACCCGAACGTATGGCTTTACATGATCTTATAGCCGGCACCGCAGTGTATCGCACGAATGACATCATCGAGTACGAAGAGTAATGTATTTGCATACGAATGTATGATAGGCAGAGTACTCAACGCTCTGCCTTAATTGTTATTGCAGGATATTGTGTGCCGCCAGACTCGATGCGAAGGGGTATTGATACAGATAATATTTTAAAGTAACATCGCCCTTCATTGCGCTCTTCGCAGAAATATACATCGTACTCCAGTGCAAGCGTTGTTGCGCCATTAGATTGCACTACCTGCATTGGTATTTCAACCGAACGCTGGCGGAGAAGTGTTTGTACAAGGTCAGATAACGAAGCCGTTGCGACGCTTACTATGGCAGGATTTATACTGCTTATACGTAGTTCATGTGGCGCATCAGGTGTGGGCTTCGTTCCCTCCGGTAATTCCAATTTCAGCAAAAAGGTTCGTGTCGTCGGCGAAATGGTGATGCTCGCCGAAGACATGGGCATCGTAACGCGACTCTCTTTTGTCAATGTGTAAGCGTCAAGCCCTTGTAAAGACAATGTTGTAACGGTCTGTGTTGCAAGATCAGCAACACGCAGAGCATCATTATTTGTGTCTGCTATATATAAACGCCCATTAGCAATGGCAAGACCATTGGGCTCATTAAGTTCTGCTACCGCAAAGGCACCATCAGCACGACCACGTTTGCCTGTACCAATGAGTGCTCGTACGGTGCGCGTTCGAGGATCTACTACCTTAATTTTGTGGTTGTACGTATCTGCCACATAGAGCAATCCACCGGACGCATGAACCCCAATACAATGTTGAAGCCGTGCTTGCGGATATGCACCATCAACATCACCGAACTCGAAGAGTCCTTCGCCGATGAGTGTGCGGACATCACCCGTACCATCTTGCTTCATACTGCGAATCGAACTTGTTTCGCTATCAGCTATATACAAGTATGAGTCATCGGCAGTAATGCCACTTGTTTGTGCAAGTGAAGAAGACAAGAGCGAAGAATCAAGAATATCTTCGACCCCCGAACCCGCATAAACGCTTGCTTTTCGCGTTTTCGGATCAATTTTCCATACCTGATGACATCCCGCCATTGCGACAAAAAGTACATCATTGGGTATTGCCTGCCCGACTTTTTGCGGTATGACAACAATATCCCAAGGGCTATTAAGCGCGAGTGCAGTACCTTGTTCTGAGGTCGTACATTCCATGGATTGTTTACCAGTACCCATAAGGGTACGAACCATTTTTGTAGGAAGATCAACTTCTCGAATCAAATGATTATCAGTATCAGCAACATAGAGCTTCTTGCGGTCTGTACTGAGAGCCAAACCCTGAGGATGAAAAAATCGCGCAGAACGATAATCGCCATCCGTTGTTCCTTTCGCACCGGCACCTATGACTTCTTGCACCACACCTTGAAGGCTGGTAATCACAATACGATTGTGATTAGAGTCGGTGAAATACAAGAGTTTTGCAACGGAATCGACGATAACTTTTCCCGGATACGACACCTGTGAGACAGGGCGAGTACTGCGCTCCAGAGACAACGATAATGGTGTACGATCAATCGCATGTTGCTTGTCAAATTCCCGCACAATCTCACCAATTGTGCGATCGAGAACATCATAATTTCCTTCGCCACTTGTTCCACCAATAACTTTACCATTGGGATCAATAAGAATAAGTGTAGGCCAGGAACGTGCCGTATAGGCATCCCAGACAACAAAGTCTTTATCATTGACAACAGGATGCTCGATTTCATAACGAACAACTGCCTCACGGATATTTTCTGCGATACCTTCGTTACTGAATTTTGCAGAATGCACACCGATCACAACAAGTTCATTAGCATATTTTGCTTCAAGTTTTTTCAGATCAGGAATAATGTGAATACAGTTGATACAACAGTATGTCCAAAAATCTAATAAGACCACTTTACCCCGTAGATCTTTGATAGACAATGGCTTTGCTACATTCAACCATTCAAGATTTTGAGGAAAATCAGGTGCATTAACCGTTCCAGCATAGCGCATAGAGTCTGCGGGCAAAGAATGAAGGGAAATATTGGGAAGCTCTGTAGCGGTACTCGCAAGACTACTCCAACAAAAAATAGCCATGCAGAACATGGCTATACGGATACACAAAATTGCACCCCGGGATATATAACGAGACAGCATATATTAATTTCCCAAAAGCATAGTAGCAATAAGATTACGTTCGGATTCTTCAAATTCTAAGTTGATTGACGCAACTTCCACTTTTTGAGCATCGGGAAATGGTATCGGCACTTTGGTATCGGGTTTTTCTAACGGCATTGGTGATGCCGATATCTGCGGTTGCCCTGCATCAGTCGTCTGAGCCGCCTGCTGAGTTGCTCCAACAGGCAACACACCATTGGCAACATCATCCATGAGTTCAGCACCAAGCACATCGCGCATTTTATCAACGATTGTTCCTTTGATAAAGGGCTTCGACACGAAACCAGCCGCTCCCATACGAATCGCTAAAGTCAAGTTTTCTGTATCTGAAAAACCAGATACCATAAGGATAGGAATATCGCGGAGAAGCTTGATACGCTTCATAATTTTCAGCAACGTATGCACGGTGATTTCAGGCATTACAATATCCAAAAAGACAAGCATTGGCTC
>DHLT01000296.1:0-14715 GCA_002405405.1 Ignavibacteria bacterium UBA4661
CATCGTTCAAACTTGGGTACTTTCTCATAGAGTATATCGAGATTTGATTTTGAGATTTGTACAATCTCTGAATCTTCCAGTGCATCAATGTAGTAGGTCGCCGGACTTTGCGTAAGAAAACTGTGTAGATCGCCCACCCACCAATCCTCAAATCCAAACATGACGATATGCTCAAAACCATTGTCGTCGACCGTATACGTTCGCAAACTAGCCTTGGTGATAAAGTTTTCGGGTCTACAAATTTCCCCCTCTTTTAGTAAGAACTCTCTCCGTTTCAGTTACCTTTTTTGCCGAAGAGACAGAAAGAAATCGGTTTCGGCTGCATCAAGTTGAATATGCCGATGAATGTTCTGTAGAATTAAGTCTGTATCCATAGTGTTTCAGAAATATGATGTAGCTATAAAATTATCTTGGATAAAAGAATTCTCAAAACAACAGCCCTCTATGCAATGTTCTACGGAGCAGAGAGGGCTTAATGTATCAATGTAAACGCTACATCAGGCATGGATTTGGGGATTATTCGCCGAGCGTCTGTTTCAGATTATGCATATACTCCTCCATGATCTTGTCAAGATCAACAGCAATCAAGCTAAAGACTCTAAAAAATGGATTTTCAATAACAATCACTTCTGTGAATGTGACTGTTGTTCCTGTGGGCGTTTGCTCAAATGTACCGACCCAAGAGCCATTGAAATCTTTGGGTTCTATGATTTCAATTTCAAAAAGTGAAGGTTCAACTTTTCGTTTGATTTTGAAGGTCAGCGGTGTGCCTTTTTGCGGAATCTCTGTCCACATGCTTTCATCAATCACTTTGATTTCGCGTACATCATTGCGCCACGAGGCTTGATGGGCAAAGTCTGTTACCACCTGATAAATTCTTTGAGCTGAACTTCTGAACTCTGCTTGCTTGACGAAGCGGCGCTGTTTTGGAAGGAAAAGTCCAATAACAAATGTCAAGGCAATAATTACGACGACAGATACAATGGCAATTTTCATACTCTTTACCATTTGTTGAGTTTATAGAGGGGTTAATTATCGTTCAAAATTATCCTCGTACTCATTGCTGTATTTGACGTTTCTTGCTATTTGATAGGTACACAAAAATCCGTTACATAGTTTTCAGGTTTGTACCATGGTGGTGATTGTATGTACCATTCTAATGCCGGTTTATCAGCCAATTCCCAGTTTCTTTCAAAAAGACAAACACTATAGATGTAGTCATACACCATAGGAAAATTATCATAGGCACCTTTGTATCTGAAAATGGCAAATTTTCCGCCTTCAATTTTCTTATAACCAATTTCACCTACAGGTTTGACTTCTTTACGGACAACAACACAAGCATCAAAGCGTACTTTTTCTTCGTCTGTCAAGTCAGGATTGTCATGAACAATACCCAAGGTTGTAGGTTTTAATTTTAACACAAATTGTTTTCCTGCCCACAGCATGAGTCGTTGAAATGAATGTTCAACTCGGTCATACGATCCTGTGTGCCGAATATATGCCAAGTGCAGATCAGGCAAATACCTTATAGTTGGTTCTTCAGTGTGTAGTGTTTCTAAGTTTATGTTGTTACTCAAATAATTCGATTGCTTTGTTGCAGTAATTTGGCGGACGGTTTCTCGATATTCTTGTGGTGTGCATTGAAAGTACTTTTTGAAAGCTCTTGTAAAGGTTTCGTGATTTTCATAACCATTGTCAAAAGCAATTTGTCCTATGCTATCCTGTGAATGTTGTAATCGTAGAGCAGATCTTTCAATTTTTAATCTGAGTACAAAATCCTTGACGGTTTCACCCGTCAAAGACTTGAAAACTCGGTGAAAATGAAATTCTGAGAGATATGCTTCACGGGCAATCTCTTTCAAGAGAATTTTCTTATACAGATTGTTTTCTATGAATTGAAGTGCTCTAGTCAGACTTTCAAGATGTGCTTCCGTCGTTTTCTTCATGTGATGTCTATGACACAGTTTGCAGGTTGCGGCTCAAATTAAAAAACCTGCATGCAAGAATCTACAAGGTATGCAGGGCTTTGGCTTAGTATAAGTACTATTGCACTAGAGTTCCTTAATGAAACAAACAATGCGTTCTACTTCAACAAAACCAACGCTTTTATGAAACTCTATACTTGCGGTATTAGAGAGATCGGTGTCGGAGGCAATTTGACGCAAGCCCATTGTTTTAGCCCACTCTTCGGCAATATTCATGAGCATTTTTGCGATACCGCGTTTTTGATAATTAGGTTTGACAAAAACGGCTTCGACATACGCTATCGGTAGTGCAGTGGAGCCTTCAACATAGTCATGACGAATACTTACATGAATAAATGCAATATAGATTCCTTGGTCTTGCACGAGGTAGCATATCGCAGTTTCTGAACCAATGATGTTTTGATAGGTTTCCAATTCTTCATCAAATGAGCAATCTTCCCATAATTCCAAAACAAGTTCCATGAGGGGACTGAGATTATCAGTTGAGAGTATTTCTATTTCCATGGTGTTGACGTAATGAATAGTGCGTTACTCATGATGGGGTTGCATATCAATGGCATTATGCTGAATTTTTTCGAGGATCGCCATCACCGTTGCAACAATGATACAAACGAAAATACCGATGATGCACAGGGCAAGAAAACCCGCAGGATCATCTTCGCGATGATGATATATCCTGATGTATAGTCCTGCTATCACAATACACACGCTGAGTATGATAGCACAATGCTTGATACCCTTGATGGCTCTCACAGAGCTTGTCGAAAAGACTGTATTTTGTCTGATATAGCTAAGCCATGTGAACCCCTTGTACAGCGCAACAAAGAATGCAAGGGAAGAAGTATAAACATAGATAATCAATGGATCGGCGTAGATGGAAACAAGAGATAAGGTCTTCGCTCTACCCTCAGTCAGGGGAAGCCATAACATGGTCGTTAGCGCTACCATGCCGATGAGTACAAGAACGACTTGCAGGAAGATCGTTTGAAGCAGTATTGGGGTGATTTTTTTCATGAAGGTTGAAGAACTTCAATGCTATCTTTGATGTAGCATGTCTAGCTGACATCCTGCAAACTACCTCAAAAATACAAAAGCCCTGCACGCAAGATATTATGAGGCGTGCAGGGCTTTTTGCTTTTCACAAAAACTTACGCAAGATCGAAGCGATCAAGATTCATCACTTTTACCCATGCAGACACGAAATCCTGCACGAATTTCTCTTTGGCATCATCGCACGCATAGACTTCGGCAAGAGCGCGAAGTTCGGAGTTTGAACCAAAGATCAAATCGACACGGGTTGCTGTCCATTTCTTTGTGCCCGTTATACGGTCAGTACCTTCGAATGTATCACCATGAGCATCGGTAGCTTTCCACCCGGTCGAGCCAAGTAAGTGCACAAAGAAGTCATTCGTGAGTACGCCCGAGCGATCCGTAAAGACACCATGCTGTGAGCCGTCAAAATTTGTATTCAGCACACGCAGACCGCCGACTAACACCGTCATTTCAGGTGCAGTAAGAGTGAGCAGTTGCGCCTTATCGACAAGCATTTCTTCTGCCGATGTTGTGTATTTCTTTTTCATATAGTTACGGAAACCATCAGCTTCCGGTTCCAACACAGCAAAAGATTCGACATCGGTATGCTCCGGTCCTGCATCGGTACGACCCGGCGTGAAGGGAACAGTGATCATCAGACCGGCTTGTTTTGCTGCTTCTTCGATACCAACCGAACCACCGAGAACGATGAGGTCTGCTATTGAAATTCTCACACCACCTTGTGCTTTTGCATTGAAGTCTTGTTGAATTTTTTCAAGTGTGTCAAGCACTTTTGACAATTGCGCAGGATTATTCACTTGCCAGAATTTTTGTGGTGCAAGACGTACACGAGCACCATTGGCACCGCCGCGTTTATCCGAACCACGGAAGGTAGATGCCGAAGCCCATGCAGTCGAAACTAACTCCGCAACAGTCAAGCCCGAAGCCAAGATGCTCGCTTTCAGTGTTGCGATATCGTCTGCTGATACGACTGGATGATCAAGCGCGGGTACAGCGTCTTGCCATACAAGAACTTCTTTCGGAACTTCCGCACCAAGATAGCGCGCAATAGGACCCATGTCGCGGTGTGTGAGCTTAAACCATGCACGTGCAAAAGCATCAGCGAATTGATCAGGGTTTTCATAAAAACGGCGAGAAATTTTCTCGTATGCAGGATCAAAACGCAGAGCCAAATCTGATGTCAGCATCATGGGTGCATGGCGTTGCTCGGTGTGTGCATCGGGAACGCTGTTAGCACCTGCACCTGCTTTGGGTGTCCATTGGTGCGCACCGGCGGGAGATTTTGTCAATTCCCACTCGTACTCAAATAAGTGTTTAAAGTAATCATGGCTCCACTGAGCAGGAGTCGTAGTCCATGCACCTTCAAGACCACTCGTAATTGTATCTTCGCTATGTCCTTTGCCAAAAGAATTTTTCCAGCCCAAGCCCTGCTCTTCGATGGTTGCGCCTGCCGGCTCAGCGCCAACATACTTGCTCGGATCAGCAGCACCATGCGTTTTGCCGAAAGTGTGCCCACCGGCAATCAAGGCAACGGTTTCTTCGTCATTCATTGCCATGCGACCAAATGTTTCACGGATGTCGCGCGCAGACGCAACGGGATCAGGGTTGCCATTAGGTCCTTCGGGATTCACATAGATCAAACCCATTTGTACAGCGGCAAGCGGATTCTCCAATTCACGATCACCGGAGTAGCGTTTGTCTTCCAGCCATTTTCCTTCTGAACCCCAGTAGATATCTTCTTCCGGTTCCCATACATCTTCACGTCCACCGGCAAAACCAAAAGTTTTGAAGCCCATTGATTCGAGAGCGCAATTGCCGGTTAAAATCATGAGGTCAGCCCATGAAAGTTTGCGTCCATATTTTTGCTTGATGGGCCAAAGCAGAAGTCGTGCTTTGTCGAGATTGGTATTGTCAGGCCAGCTGTTGAGAGGTGCGAAGCGTAGAGTGCCTGATCCTGCCCCGCCACGACCATCGGCGATGCGATATGTACCTGCACTGTGCCATGCCATACGGATAAAAAACGGTCCATAATGACCGTAATCAGCAGGCCACCATGATTGCGAGTTCGTCATGACCGCAACAATGTCTTTTTTCACTTCTGCCAAATCCAGCGACAAGAACTCTTTCTTGTAGTCAAATTTCTCGCCCATGGGGTTGGATAATGCCGAATGCTGACGAAGGATATTCAATCGTAATTGATTAGGCCACCAATCATGATTGCGTGTGCCTCCCCCGGCACTTTGCTTGGTTGTCTTGCCTGTAAACGGGCATTTTGCTTCGCCATTGGCGGAACCATTGGTTCCCGGTGTATGTACTTGCTGCGACATTGTTCCTGTGAAATAAAGTTAGTGAAGACATGAACTACAATTCGATGCAAATATCAAGCATTTTTATCATAAATTCAGATAAAAATATCTATGTCAATCATTGATAACATCTATAGCTATGAACCTTCAGCAGTGTGAGTACCTTATTGCGGTAGATCGATTTAAAAACTTCACGAAAGCCGCGGAATGTTGCCATGTTACACAGGCAACATTAAGTGCTATGGTGAAAAAATTAGAGGAAGAATTGGATTGTGTCCTCTTTGATCGTAAATCACATCCGGTGGTAACCACTGATATTGGACAAGCGATCGTCGATGAGTGTAAAGCCATTGTTGCACACTATCGACAAATTCAAGAGAAGGCAAAACGACACAATAGCGTGATTGAAGGTAAAGTAAAGCTTGGTGTTATTCCCACTATTGCAGGTTCGCTTCTACCTCGAATCCTGAAATCTTTGTTAGAGCGATATCCACGACTTCACATTGAAATTGTGGAAACTACAACGCAGAATATCATCACATTGTTAAAAGATGGTATGCTTGATGCGGGTATTATTGCCACACCGCTGACAGAGGAAGCCATGGAGGAAAAAATTTTGTATTACGAAGCACTCATGTTATATGGTGAAGTCGATAAGCAGATGAAGTATATTTTGCCCGAGGAAATTCAACGTCATAAGGTTTGGCTTTTGGAAGAAGGTCATTGTTTGCGTGAACAATTTGTTCGATTGTGTGCTTTGCGTAAAAAAGATATCCACCCGCATAATTTGACCTTTCATGCACAATCATTTGAAACACTGCTCAGTATGGTTGATGAATTCGGAGGTATTACATTAATACCGGAGTTGTATTATCAGACCCTTTCCAATGAAAAGCAAAGCAAGGTGAGTATCTTCAAAGTTCCTATTCCTGTACGAGAAGTAACAATGGTTTATTATCGTCCGTATGCTAAAGAGCGTAGCATTGCTGCGATTGCAGAGCATATAAATGTGGTTATCACTCCTGAACTGATATCAAATAAACACTCGAATGCAGAGCTCATGATTGCACGGGTGTAGAGTAGAGACGAGCAAAAAACACACCGAGCACCGAGTCGCTGTTGAAGGGGGTACTCGGCGAACCATGTGGATGGTATAAATGAGCAGGAGCAGATATCAGGTATTAAACCAATACACAAGCTTCATCACGACACCGCGATTTTTGATGCCAAACAAGTTAGAGTTATAGTTGTCGGTGTATACCAAGAACAAGTCCGACATGGGTGCAAATCGCCATTGTAAGCGACTATTCAGATTAACATTCTGTGCTTGCCCATTGTATTGGAAAAATGTCGTGAAGAAAAGATTGGTAGCCGGGGTAAAATTGATACCGGCTTGCACCAAAGTAAAATCGGCAGAATTGTACGGTGCAGGCATTGCAATCGATGTGTGTTCGACTGAAACATCAATAGTGCCAAGCGGTTGAATCCGTGCACCGATTGATGCACTCAGTACGGTGTTATGTCCGACGAAATATGAGCCTAAATCCGTATTAACATTGAAATACACGACTTTTCGGCGGTCACTTCCATAACCAAAGCCATACCGCCAAAACTCATAATTGCCGATTGGCAAGGGCGTTTGTCCTAAACCTGTAACATCAAAGGGGAAATAGAGTCGCGTAAACGAACGTCCACCCCATATCCATACTGCCGATGTATTCGTAAAACCAATTTCATAATTGGCATACGTATTCATATCAAGAAGCTCAAAATTGCGAGTGAGATACGCATCTTCTGAGATAGTAAAGCCATGTGACACAACTGTTTCTCCGTTAGTCCACCAGCGATAGCCACCTTCAGGCTGAATGCGGATGACATCGTTACGCGGGACAAATCCGACTTCAGGATTATAGTTCTGTCCAATGTATTCATGATTCCAATTGAGATTCAAATTCTGTGTGTTGTAGCCAAGCCAGCCGGCGGTAGCAAATTGTCCGGGTTGATTGTTAGGCGTAAAAAGTTGATGATAAAATAGTTTACCACGCCATAGGTTGTTATCGGAAAAGAAATTGAAATCAGCACCGAGAGTGCGGTTGTAATCATTGCCTGCGACGCCACCAAAATCCCTTCCTTGTCGATTCACAAAGATTGCTCCGATGTTCGATTGCTTAAATACACGGCGTTGTAAAGCTGCCACCGTGTAGTTCTGCGTACTTGCATTAAGTTCGGTATTACTGGAGGTTGTCATATTCATCAAGCCGACACGCCAATCTTCGTCTACATTGCCGCTGAGGCGTACCCCAAATGGAATTGTTAGCGCACGACCATTTTTTAAGCCAATTTGCCGTGAAAAAAATGGACGAATCCTGCTAAAACCGAACTGAGAAAACAGATCACTGTTCTCAATAAAAAACTGTCGCCGCTCAGGGAAGAAAATACTGAATCGCTCAAGGTTGGTAATCTGGCGATCAACATCGGCATTAGAAAAATCAGGGTTGACAGTAACATCAAGATTGAGCGATGATGTTACAGCATACTTGAGATCGCCTCCGACACCACCGGTAAACTGTGTCGGTGTTTCATTACGGTAGTTTTTTGTCATTGTACCGGCAAGGTAAGGTATGACGGATAAATTCAATCCGGTACTACCGGGAGGCACATCCCATTCCAAAACGCCGGGTTGAGCTAGCGAACTTTCACCAAAATTGACCGGAAATCTTGTCCATGTGGAGGACTCATTATTTTTCCACGAATGTCGCCAGAAATTGATTCGCCATTCTTTTACATTCGGTGCAAAGCGTAAAGTTGAGTAAGGGATGGCAATTTCTGCTGTCCAGCGATCTGTGCCAACTTTAGTTGCCGCAAACCATTTGTTATCCCAAGACCAATCGATTTGTCCCCAGAATGCTGATGTCCCCCCCATCAAACCTTCGCGTTGTGCACCTACCGGAGTAACACCAAACACAAAAGCACTATTACGCGCGCCTATCGGATCGATAACAAATGTTATACCATCACTTTCGTTACCGGAATAATCCCGGCGAAGGGATGCCGTATAGTAATCATGGGCATTATTATCATAGCATGTTATAAAGAGATAAATAGCTTTATCATCATACAAGGCACGGACTTCCGTCTTGACCTTTGCGGGAAGAGAATCGATAGGGAAATGACCGGAAAAATCCCCAATCGGCTTAGCTTTTTGCCATGCCTGTTCATCGGGAATACCGTCCAGCCGAACCTCGCTCTCTGCTCGAGTGATACCTAAACGGTATGCATCAAAAGGATTGGTTACTGCATCTTTCGTTTGGGCTGACAATGGTGCGACAGACCACTGCATAGCAAGAATGGTGCATAGAGTAAGAACAAAGGTCACCGCTATGTTGTGATGTCGGATGCTCTGTTTGTGACTAAGTAAGGTATAGCGGGTATCGTTTAGTTGCATGGCGCACGCTCAAGAAATGATTGAAATATTGCTTGTCTACGAAATGACTCGTACAAAGTTGCGGTTGTGATGGAGGAGACGATGTATTGTGGTGTTAATGTCTCGTTAATATAATTCTCTTATTTCTGTCATTTTGACACGACATAATGGCAGGTGGTTCTGCGAGATTGACATGAGTATAGAGCCATTTTGCATGAATTCTGTCATTATGGCATGAGCAAAATGTAAAAGTGAGCGAAAAATACCCCATTTGATATGCAAAAATCTGTTGGCACGCTTTTCGTCATAGCTAAAGCACACAAAGAGTATTTCAATACATCATTTTTCAAATATTTATTCAAAGGAGAAGCAAGCCATGCATAAGCAATTTGTTATCGACACGAACGGCATCATGAAGGCGTTCAACCAATTTGCAAATAATGCCGATTGGAATTCATTTGGTGAAAAAATGGAAAGTTTCGCACGCGAAGTTGCCAAGGAAGTAAAAGCCGATGTTCATGACTTCAAACCTGCAGTAGATATTGCTGAAAGCCCGGAGTCATACTTTGTTCATGTAGAATTACCCGGCGTAGCAAAAGAGGACGTATCACTGACCCTCAGCGAAGAAAATGTTCTCACCGTAAGCGGCTCGAAAAAAGTTCGCCAAAATGAGGGAGTAACATTTTCACGCACGGAGCGCAGCAGCGGTGATTTCAAGCGTACTTTGAAGTTTGATGAAATCATCAATGATACAGCAATTTCCGCAGAATATCGCGATGGCGTTTTAGCAATTGTTCTGCCGAAACTGCAACCTGCAAAACCAAAAGAGATTGCTATCTCGATTGCGTAAGATGGTCATAACAGCACATTTATTTTATAGACACTTTTAAGTACATATCATGGTCGCATACACATTTCATCCCGGATATAGAATGTATCGCACAGCGCAATGCATGAATGATGCACGCAGAGCATGGCGCGAATATGCTCGTCAAGCACAGAATGCAGGTGCATCAATTCATACAGAAGAGACAGTTTCATCATCGTCAAAAAAAGACTTCTCGCCACGCGCCGATATTGCTCGTGATGATCACAACATTTACCTGTTTGTAGAGATTCCGGGTATGGGCAAAGACGACATTACAGTGTCATACAACAATGAGGATCGTTTCCTCGTTGTACGTGGTGAGAAAAAAGCTCATGGTAATGTGGAGGGAGTCAAAACCCTGCGCAGTGAACGACAATTCGGCAGTTTCGAGCGGAAATTCAAACTTTCCGGCGATGTGAATATCAATGCGGAGGCAATCAATGCCACGTTTGAAAATGGTGTTCTCACGATTACTCTGCCGAAGATTCAGCACAAGACAACCACGATTCCTATCGTGTAATCGTCCGTAGTATTTTGTTCGACCGATCAGAGCAAGCACGTGTAGCTCTGATAGACAGACAAAATCGGTTCAACTTGGAGGTAATCAAATACCCGGGTATCCTGTATCGTTTGGCTTCAGGTACCGGATGCCCGGTGATTTGGTCGGATATCATCAACATCGCGCGCCTGCTTTTGCAGGAAAAATCATGCTTTACACAAAATCAGGCGCAGGATGTTGCAATCAATAACAGACATGATGTAGAACGCAGCAGACATACAAAGCACACACACCTATACGATACGTAACCATTGTTTTCGGAATCGATGCATAATGGCAAAGCGGAAAGCGCAAGGGCAAGTGAGTGATGAGGACTTAACAAGGGGAACTCTTTCGCTTTCCGTGTATCGTTTTTTTAGTGCGTGCAAGAACTGAATGCTATCATGAATAGAGTAAAACATTTGTCGTAATTTCGAGTAGTTTTTTTATTCAACAAAGAGAGAATGTCTATCATGCAAGACGGCGATGAAACAGCGCAATTCAAAAATGTAGGGCGAGCAGTGGGTATCATTGCGCTACTCTCATTGCTCGGCAATCATGTATGGAATTTTGCTGTTGGTACGGCACTGCATGTTGAGCCGCTTCCGGCAAACTGGCGAATTGCTGTTACGATGGCATCTATTCTTCCGGTAGTCCTTGCAGGTGTCGGGTACTTGATAGCTCAAAAGGTCTTTGTTAATCCTGACAAAGTATTTACCATTGGCTCGTTAGTGCTCACTGTTCTGAGCCTGCTTGGCACATTGTCGTCCCAATTGCCCGATGGCACGCCCGCTCCGCAGGGTTTTACTATGCTCACAATGCCCATGCACATTATCTCGGGCATACTTGTTGCTTTTGGTTTTAAACGGCTTGTGCGGTAGTGCGGAAACAAAATTAAGAGCGAATATGCTCGTATCATTGTCTTATACAAATACACATCGTTATTTATTTTTTCCTCATCTTTTTTAACTCACTTTCTTTTTTGTTTAACAGGTGTAATCATGGGTAAAATCATAGGTATTGATCTTGGCACAACCAACTCCGTTGTTTCGGTGATGGAGGGTGCTTCACAAATCGTGATTGCTAACAGCGAAGGCGGACGCACAACCCCTTCGATTGTTGGTTTTACGAAATCCGGTGAGCGCGTTGTGGGCGAATCCGCTAAACGCCAAGCCGTTACTAATCCTAAAAACACAATTTATTCTATCAAACGCTTCATGGGACGCAAACCCGTCGAAGTAGAGTCTGAGTCGAAAATGGTACCCTATCAGGTTGCCAATTCCAAAGATGGTAATGCTGTGCGTGTCAACATCGACGGACGCGACTATTCACCGGAAGAAATCTCTTCGATGATTCTTCAAAAAATGAAGCAAACAGCAGAAGATTACCTCGGTCAGAAAGTAACGGAAGCGGTTATTACTGTACCTGCATACTTCAACGATGCACAACGCCAAGCAACAAAAACAGCAGGCGAAATTGCAGGCTTGAATGTACGCCGTATCATCAATGAGCCAACTGCTGCGGCTCTTGCATATGGTCTTGATAAGAAAAATAAAAACATGACTATTGCTGTATATGACTTGGGTGGTGGTACATTCGATGTGTCTGTCCTTGAAATCGGTGATGGTGTGTTTGAAGTAAAATCAACGAATGGCGATACACACTTAGGTGGTGATAATTTCGACAAACGATTGATCGACTATCTTGCTGATGAATTCAATAACCAAGAGCGTATTGATTTGCGCAAAGATGCTATGGCATTACAACGTTTGCGTGAAGCGGCAGAGAAAGCAAAAATTGAGCTTTCCTCCAAACTCGAAACCGAAGTGAATTTGCCCTTTATCACGGCAACACAAGATGGTCCGAAACACTTAGTCGTGAAAATCACTCGCTCAAAATTTAAATCACTCTGCGAAGATTTGTTTGATGGTACACTCAAGCCATGTGAACAAGCACTGCGTGATGCAAAAATTACTCCCGCACAAATCGATGAAGTTATTTTGGTGGGCGGTTCAACACGGATCCCGCGCATTCAAGAATTAGTGAAAAAGTTCTTCGGCAAAGAGCCATCAAAAAATGTGAATCCTGATGAAGTTGTAGCTATCGGTGCTGCTGTACAAGGTGCGGTACTTGCAGGTGATCTGAAAGATGGTCTCTTGCTCGATGTAACGCCTCTTACACTTGGTATCGAAACATTGGGTGGTGTAATGACACCCATGATTCCGGCGAACACAACAATTCCGACAAAGAAAAGTGAAATTTTCTCGACAGCCAGCGACAACCAGCCATCAGTAGAATTGCACATTCTGCAAGGCGAGCGTCCTATGGCAAATGACAATAAAACGCTTGGTAAATTCCATTTGGACGGTATTCCGCCGGCACCGCGTGGCGTTCCGCAAGTGGAAGTTACTTTCGATATTGATGCGAATGGATTGCTGAATGTTACAGCAAAAGATAAAGCATCAGGCAAAGAACAAAGTATTCGCATTACAGCATCGGGTACACTCTCGAAAGAGGAAGTTGAGCGTATGAAGCGTGATGCACAAGATCATGCCGATGAAGATCGTAAACGCAAAGAAGAGGCAGAGGCGAAAAACCAAGCAGACAGTCTTGTATTCTCAACCGAAAAGCAGCTCAAGGAATTTGGTGAGCGTATTCCGGCAGAGTATCGCACAAAAATCGAAGATGCAAAAACCAAACTGCAAGAAGCCATTAAAAACAATAGTGGTATTCAACCGGCAATGGATGCGCTCAACGAAGCATGGAGCGAAGCATCGAAAAAAATGTATGAAGCAGGTGCAACACCGGGTGCCGAGCAAGCACAAGGCAGTCCGGCAGATAGCGGTGCAAGCAATGGTCAAACTAACAATGGTGCATCATCGTCCTCTACCAAAGAAGGGCAAGTGGAAGAAGCAGATTACACCATCGTCGATGACAAATAATTATTTTCTGGCTAAAGCTAACATGGGGTTGGTATTGCATTGCAATATCAACCCTTTGTGTTTTTCGCCATGGAGATAGTTTCTATCCGCATTACGATGGTACTTCCATGAAGCAATATGGCGCATGATATGTAAGTTTGTAAGCGTTTGAAGTTTTAAATGCAACAGCAATCAATGATCTCTTTACAGTAGTATTCGCATGGAAACAGTTACCTATCATAAGTCAGGTTTTGCAGTACCGGTATTGAGTATGCTTGGTATTGCAATCGTTGTCGAAAGTACGGCAATTCATTTTCTCCTTGGTGCGGAAAACCTTGTTGTAACGGTTATTCTTGCTGTTCTTCATCTTGTATCCCTATGGTGGATTGTTGCACAAATACGAGCGATTATAAAATGTCCTCATACAATTACAGAAGATCATATTGCACTGCGCTATGGTACCTTGTACGCCATTGATATTCCGCGTGCGCAGATTGTTGATATTCGTGCATATAATCATCGTACAGATAAAGACTTAAGCATTCAGAACTTCGACATTGTGAATGGAGCAACTCCAAGAATTATCATTGAGCTTAGCATACCTTTACCCGTATTGATTATGGGCATCAAAAAACGTTATACGTCCTATATTGGGCTGACAACCGATAATGATAAGGCACTTCTCGCTCTTGCACCTCCCAAGGTATCTTTATAATGGAAAACTTATCACTAACACATAGTCTTTCTTCCGTGAAGCAACAATGGCAGGATATTCTGCGTATGGCAATACGAATTCTTCTTGGCGGTGTTATGCTATGGGCAGGCATTGTGAAGCTTGCTAATCCCGATGGTTTTATTCGCTCATTGATGGTGTATCAACTGTTTCCTCCAGCATGGAGTGGTATAGCGATTGGTGTCATTGCAGGGCTTCTGCCATGGTGCGAAATAATGTTTGGTCTTGCGTGCATTGTGGGCTATAAGATTCGCATAGTAAGTTGGGCACTTGCTGTATTGCTCAGTATATTTACCGTTATTCTTGGTGTTACACTATGGCGGGGTATTGATATTGTCTGTGGTTGTTTCGGTTCGCAGAATGACCCAATTACATTATGGAATTTTTTGCGTAATGGCTTGTTTATTGCAGGCGCACTGTGGCTTGCATATTCTCCTCGGCATCGGTGGACAACAGATGATATTATGCGAGTATTCTTCCACATATAGAATGTTTTTTCGTCTATCATTTTTTCTTTTGTTGCTATGATTCAACTTGCAGTAAATATCGACCATATTGCGACACTACGTGAGGCGCGAGGTGGCACCGAACCCGATCCTATTGCAGCGGCATTGATCGCAGAGCTTTCCGGTGCAGTGGGTATTGTATGTCATTTACGCGAAGACCGTCGTCATGTGAATGATCGCGATGTCCGTTTGCTTCGTGAAACAATAAAAACCAAACTCGATTTAGAGATGGCAGCAACTGAGGAAATCATCGATATTGCCATTGAAATCCTTCCTGATTTAGTAACCTTCGTTCCTGAAAAGCGCGAAGAATTGACTACCGAAGGCGGGTTAAATGTTGCCGGAAATGTGCATTACTACACCGATATTACGAAGCTC
>DHLT01000296.1:14831-33072 GCA_002405405.1 Ignavibacteria bacterium UBA4661
GATATTACGAAGCTCATGCATAAGCATGATATAGATGTGAGTTTTTTCATTGAACCGGAGCAGGAACATATTGATGCTGTTCATGCTACTGGTGCTGATATCGTGGAGTTTCATACCGGTATCTATGCGAATGCACGCTCGAAGCAAGATATTATTCGTGAGTATAATCGACTTCGGACCGCATGTGAATATGCAGGATCATTGGGCTTGAAAGTGACTGCAGGGCACGGATTAAACTATGTGAATATGCCTTTGGTATGCTCAATTCCCGAACTCGAAGAGGTCAGTATTGGTCATGCTATTATTGCACGAGCGGCATTTGTCGGTATTGAGCGTGCTGTACGCGACATGGTCGATATTCTGAGTGCAAATGCTCTGTAAAAGAAATGGTATCAGGATTTATGCTTGTTGCTTGTCTTAAAAGATTATTGTAAAGATGGTCTATTACCGTATAACTCGCTGGATAAATGCCATAGCATTGCCATAGCATAGACGTGAGATTTGGTCATCATCAAGTGTGGTGAATAATTCCTCTACCAAGACTTGAATACTGCGACTATCGCTGAAGTCCGAGAAAAAATCTTCGCCATCAGGACTAAAGAAGTAATCCGTACCAAAGCAGAGAGCGTGCTCACCGCCTTGATCGAGAGCATACTCGATATGATCAATGAGTGCCCATGGGTCATCAAGCGATACAAACTCGCGATAGAAATTGATACCGATGACACCATCACGGCGAATAATCTCTTGGACATATTCATCGGGAAGATTACGAGCATGGGGTTGAATTGCTCGCATGTTGGAGTGGCTTGCAATAATAGGAATATCAAGATTTCTACGATCAATGTAGTTGAGAATATCACCGGCTAAAGCATCACATGTATGGGCAAGGTCGATAGCAATACGCTGACCATCGAGATAGTCAAGAAGAATTTCACCATCGGGTTTGAGACCAACTTTTGTGGTATTGCCGACACCAAAACGATTTTCGTGATCATGCGTCATCGAAATATACAAGAGGGAGCCTGTCTGCTCGCGGATATATTCCAACTGCTCGAATCCCTCGTCAAGGTCCTGCTGCTCATCGCAAAAACCGGAAGCATTTTCAATAGCAGAAATACACACAATGCGCCCATCGGAGAGGATATCATCGGTATCGGTAAAATCATCAAAAGCAACGACATAGTCGGGATATTCTTCCATGAGATCAGCAAAGAGATCACTTTGCTCAATGCCGGAGCCAACACTATTTTCGCCCGTAGCAGAGTAAATTGCCATTGTCTGCAATGCGACCTTGCCATCGGATAATGCCGGAATCGAGCAGCCAATCGAGCCATCATCATCAAAAGCAGAAGCATCTGCTACATTTGCTAAATATGCGAGGAGATCGCAATGCAAATCAACAAGAGGAAAAGTCATGACACAGACAAAAAGGTGAAAGAGAGGTCATTCAATTTGACGGATGAAATTTAGAGTATAAAGAGTATCAAGAAGACATCGTTGTCGTGGGGAGTATTGTCGCAATTCGCCGTGCATGGGTAAGAGCAATATATCCAGAAACAAGAGCAACCATGCTCATACCGCTAACAGCAATCGCACTGACAATACTGCCAATTGCCGCATTAACCATAGATACACTGTTCTGATGAAACCAAAGTGGAGTGCAAAAAGCAATCGCTGTCATGACGCACAATTCTATACTTACAAGAACAACGACAACACGCTCACGATTGTGTGCTAGCAAATATGATTCTGCAATAATGGCAAAGAGTTGTGTAGGAAGTAGCCACAACTGCCAGCGGAGTACAGAGCCTGTATGTGCGTATTGTCCGCCATAGATGAGTATCATGAGAGTATCGGCATACCACCATATGCCAGCCCATAAAGCAATACCGATACAAGATGTACCAAGTATGATGAGAATACGTTTGCGCGACGACACAAGTTGAACCAATGAATTGTTTTGTTGCGAACTAAATTCCCGTAGTAATGCTTTTTGTATAACCCCAATGCTGACACGTAAACCATTGATAAGACGATAAGGGGCAGAGAATAGAGCTACACTTTCATAACTCCCTCCAATGAACGATTGACCTGCCATAAGAATACCCCATCGTTGTTCGACACCGCTGAGTGCTTGTACAGCAAGAAGTGTCATGCGCATTCGCATAATATGAAAAGCAATTGTTGCTTCCTGTAGAGGATTCCTGCATACACGAAGCAAGATGCGTGTGGGTAATTCCAGCGCGAGATTGTTCTGTCTTTGCGTCAGTGTAGAATGAAGAGAAAAAAGTTTGATCAGTTCCACGCCAACAAATATCACTAAGACAAGATGGGGCAGATAGCCCGATACTTGGCTACGTACTACAGCCACGGCAACGATGGCTATGGCATGAGCTGATAGGATACAGGCAATATCAATTATGCTGGCACGCATAACATGCTGTTGTACAACGCTGATAGCCATGTAGTGCGCACTGATAGTTCGTATAGCAATCCATAGCAGGGCAAGACATTCAGCACTGATTGCAACGAGAAGTGAGGTGGGTGGTATGCCATATATCCATTGAATTATTCCCATGCATACAGTGAACAGTAAGACGGAAAAAAGTACAACAAAGACAATACGCAAAGCATCGGAAAAGACAGCAATAAGGTCGCTTGATTGATTTGTGCGATGCAGTTCGATGCTCATGCCAAACTCCATAATTGCACCATACATTTGAGCAAATGCAATGGCAGAACTATATAAACCGAACTCTGCCGGAATTGCCATACGGGCAAAGAGCATGGTGAAGACAAACCCTACACTCGTTGTCGCAATACCTGAACCGAGCAAGCCGACCAGAGTATGCCATCGAGGAGAATAGAAGGGCGTGGTCATAAGACTGCTTAGGGTTGAGGTCCGCGATAAACACCAATTTCTTGCGATAATAAGCGGTATCCATCAACGGTGAGATATGGGTCAAATTCATCAAACAAGGCAGTATCATTGCAAAGAGTATATGCTAAACCACCAACTCCAATCCGAACAAAAGAAGTATTCAATTCACTACCGATTTCTTCAAAAAGATGGCGCGTCAAAGCCGTGTAGCCGCGGATAATTCCTGCTTGCATAGCATGGTGTGTACTCTTACCTATGACAGTGGTCGGCGCTTCGATAATTGTTTCAGGTAACTGAGCCGTATTGCTGAAGAGAGATCGCATCGCAGTCTGTAAACCGGGTACTAAGGTTACACCTTCGATAGCACCTTGTGTATTGACAGCAGTAAAACTAAGAGCAGTTTCAAAATCAGCAATAACACATGCTTTGCGGTGGCGTGAGTATGCTGCAACGGCATTGGCAATGAGATCGACTCCTACTTCTTCGGGAGTATGAGTGTTAATGCGCAAATATGAGTATGCCGCCGGTGTAATAACAAACGCATTGCAGTGAATGAGTGAAGCGATAGCATCCCGTATCGTCAAAGTTAGACCCGGTACGACACTGCCAATAACAGCCGCATCTAATTGAGAAAAGACATCGGTAGGAATCATTTCTCGAAGGAAACGCTCGTATTCTACCTGCGATCCATTACGATGTGTGTGCATACGACGTTGGAATATCCATCCATGATCGTACACGGCAAGTGTTGTAAAAGAATTTCCAATATCAAGAGCGAGAAGCATAGTAGTATTCCTTACGACATACAGTGACAAACAACGGCGATTAATCGTGATGAAGAAAAGTTATTATGAATGAAATCATTGCGAATAAAGTCATTATTTATTCAACCAATGTAAAGTAGACTAATTTCCAGAGTACAAATGTACATTACGTCGATACAGTAATGAAGTATCACCATAACTTAAGAAACGATACTCATTTGCAAGTGCTTCTTTATAGATCGTTTGCCAAAATGGAGTACCAACAAATGCTGCAACTAAGAGCATCAGCGAACTTTGCGGCTGATGAAAATTGGTCGTTAAAGCATCACATATCATAAACGGAAATCCCGGAATAATCATGAGTTGGGTTTCTCCTTGTAATGTTTTCATATCGTGTTCATCCATCCACGAACATAGTGCCGCTATGGCGACATCGGGTGGAACTTGTGGTAAGATGTGTTGTAACTCGAAAGCATCCCATTGTCCTACAAAAAGTTCATTGCTGTGAGCATATTGCTCATGCTGTATGTACAATTTTGCTCCAAAAACGTATAAGGATTCCAATGTCCGAAGTGATGTTGTCCCAACACCAATAACAGGATATTCTACGGTAGTTGGATTGTCGCGCAGAGCTTTCTCACGGCATTGAAGTTGTTCGGCGAGTGCGCCAAGCATAGTACGTGATGCAGTAATCCGCTCGATGTGCATTGTATGCTCAGTAGCAATTTCTGCATGCATCGGTTTAAAGGTGCCGGCACCAACATGGAGTGTAACAAATTCTTCTCGAATACCTTTTGCACGAAGCTCGTCAAAGACACGTTCTGTAAAATGTAAGCCGGCTGTCGGTGCGGCAACCGAACCGCTCAAAAAAGCATATACTGTTTGGTAACGTTCGGTATCATCTGCTGTCGCTTCACGATTCATATATGGTGGCAAAGGAATACGACCAAGCTGTTCCAACAATTCTGCAAAGGTTCGCTGAGCCGGTTGCCATGAAAATTCTACGATAGCATCAGTACCATTTTTTTCGATAATCAACGCACGAAGTTCAAGTAAGCTCTTCGTATCATCCTGTGTCTGAAGATATAATGTTTGACCTTGACGGATATTGCGTCCACCAATCATACATTGCCAGCGACAAGTGGCTACGGCTTGCAGAGCAATAACCGGGTCATGCGATGGAGTAATCGGCGACAAACATAGAATCTCTGCCGCTCCACCTGTTTCCTTAGTGCAGTAGATGCGTGCGGCAATTACTTTGCTGTTGTTCATGACGATCATTGCCGAAGCGGGAAGTGCATCTGCAATCGTACGAAATGTGCTATGCCGTATAGTATGTTGTTGTGCATCTGCAATTAGGAGTTTGGAGCCATCACGTTCGGCAAGTGGAAATTGTGCAATACGTTCTTGCGGTAAATCATAAGTGTATTCGTGAAGAGGTATACGAGGAATAAAAGAAGGAACACTTTCCTGAGGGGAAAGAAAAGAGGTATGAGTATTCGATGTAGGAAGCATGGTCGGAATGACAATAATCAAAAAAGAATGAAAGAAAGTTAACACTCTGCCTATATGCACCGGAACTACTGCAAATTATCACCATTGTGTATGCTGACGCAGGCAGTGTGGAAAAAAAATTTCAAAAACAAAATGAACAGTGTATTTTTCGTCGAAGCAATAAACTCTTGCGTTGTGAGCTACTGTGTATCAGACAGCAGTGCAAACATTGTGTATAAAGCTCAACTTTGATATCGTACTTTTTTATTGTAGAGCATCTTCGACATGGAAGTCTTGTGCCTTCACGCTCTTGTCATAATTTTATTTCTCCTGTCTCTCTAAGACTGTTTTTCTTGTATTCAATGGCTACAAACCTTATCATCATTGCAAGAAAAATATACAAGCATATTGCGCGATATGGCGCATTTGTATTGGTGGTGTGTGGTATCCTATGGTCGGTGAAGATGTTGCCTGCGCAAAGTATTCGAGATCGAAGAGACATCGACTCTTTGCGTGCCGTTCTTGCAAAACAGATTCCGGATACAATTCGTGTCAAGGTACTTGCGGATCTGTCACGCCTATTATCATGGAATGCAATTGAGCAATCAGAAAGCTATGCACGAACTGCGTTGGCACTTGCTATACAAGTCGGCGATAAACGGGGCAGTGTGCTTGCGTACATGCGATTGGCGCATATTCTTCGTATCGAAGGCAAAATGAATGAGGCATTAGAGCAAGGATTCCGAGCACTAGCAACTGCCGAACAATTGGGGGACGAAAGTTTCATTGCGCAAGCATGTGGTGTTTTAGGAGTGGTGTATCAGTATGCGCCAAACTATGTCGAGTCAATGAATTATACTGTCAAGGCGTTACGATTGTATGAAAAACTCAATGACCGCGAAGGGCTAACGAGTGCATACAAAAATATTGCAGGCTTATACATGTTGCTGGGTAATTATCAACGTGCACTTGAATTTGCCCACAAAGCATTGGCAATGCAGTCGAGAGGTGATATGTATATTTCGATTCTTGTGACTCTGGGTAATGCCCACCAGGCATTGTTGCAAGCTGACTCCATGACATACTATTTTCACCGTGCCGAAGAACTTTATACACTCAATGATGACCAACAAGGGTTAAGCATTATCTACAATAATACTGCGGAATACTATCGTTTGACGAAGCAGTTCGCACAAGCTAGAGTGTATCTCGACAAAGCAATGAAAGCATGTGTTGCAGGAAATGACCAGGTAGGCATCGCAGAGGAAATGGTCACTTTTGCCGAAGTCGAAGCTGATATGGGTAACTACCACGAAGCAATACGTATTGCGGAACAAGGTATTCAGCAAGCAAAAAAATTCAATATGAAGGAATTGCTTATTCTGCTTTCTCATGTCATGAGCCAGAGCTATGAACGTGTCGGTGATTATGCAAAAGCATTAAAGTATGCGCGCATGGCAAAACAATATGAAGATTCACTCAAGCTTATTTCGCGCGATAGCGATGAGCGTTTACAGGGAATGCTGGAATTCAAGCAGCAAATAGAAGAGAATAAATTACTTCGTGAGCAAGCATCAGCACAACAGCTCAAATCAGACCGCCAGCAGTTTTTGACTACTATTGTTGCAGTCGGGTTGATAGTTTCTATTGTTTCCATTTTTGTGATGTATCGCATTATTCTCGAACGCAAGCGTATTGCACAGGTTTTACAAGATCAGAATAATGAGATTCAGAGGCAGAAACAAGAACTTGAAACAATTAATAAGGATTTACAGGCGGCAAATACTTTCAAAACTGATATGCTGAAAATGGCATCGCATGACTTGAAAAATCCACTTACGAGTATTCTTGGTTTTTCCAAAATGATTGGTGCCGGTATCTGCGATCCCGAAGAAATGATTGACATGGGGAAGGATATTTACCAGTCGGGAAGCTATATGTACAAATTGATTCTTGACCTGCTCGATCAAGCCGCCGCCGAACTCGGCAAGATGGAAATTCATTTGCAACCTATGTATGTGAATGGTTTGGTTACGATGGTTGTGAATATGGCACGCACTAAGGCAGAACTCAAAGACCAGCAGATTATCTTGGATTTACAAGGCGATCCAATGATCCATGGTGACGCTACACGCTTACAACAAGTCATGGATAACCTGGTGTCTAATGCTATTAAGTATTCACCGTTTGGCAAGAGAATCTGGATTTCAACGGCGGTTGTTCGTACGACAACATTGGAAAATGATACAGCCAAAGAACAAGATATGGTGCGTTTTGAAATTCGTGACGAAGGACCGGGTCTTACGGATGATGATAAACAGAAACTTTTCGGACATTTTCAGCGATTATCTGCACAGCCCACCGGTGGTGAATCATCAACAGGAATGGGATTATCAATTACAAAAACAATTATCGAATTACATCAGGGACATATTCGCGCTGAAAGTGAAGGTGAGGGGAAAGGCACATCATTTATCGTAGAAATTCCTGTGTACGAAATGCAAGAAGAATACGAGCAAGCATCATGATACATACCAATCACCACAGTGATTTTTTACCGATAGATGCTGATCGTTTTGCGCATCAGCTTTGGATGCCGGATATAGGACTTGATGGTCAGACTACTCTACGCGACACGCGTGTATTAGTGGTGGGGTGCGGGGCACTCGGTTCGATTGCCGCATGGTATCTTGCAGCAAGCGGCATCGGTACTCTTGCTCTTTCCGATGGTGATACTGTTGCCATACACAATTTGCATCGTCAAGTATTGTACCGACCCGATGATTGTGGTGTAAAGAAAACACAAGTTCTGCGCAATCGATTGAAAGAGTTTGCTCCGTTTATCACCGTCAATGAATATTCTGCTATTATAGCTGATAATGCCGACATGATTCTGCGAGACTTTGATTATGTTGTTGATGGTACCGACAATAGTGCTGCGAAGTTTTTGCTTAATGATGTGTGTGCCAAATATACTATTCCCCTCGTATATGGCAGTGTGTATCGTCTTGAGGGACAGTGTGCTCTCTTTCCGATGCACAGTAACAATGTCGGACACCCTACTACTCTGCGTACACTGTTTCCTCAGGAACCAAATGCCGATGCCATATCTGATTGTGCAGGCAGCGGAACACTAGGGACCGTAACGAGTATGATTGCTTTGTGGCAGGCTCATTTGCTTATTGCACATCGCTTGCGTTGGCAGGGAGCAGATGTCCCAAGACTATTTTTGTGGGATATGAAAACTATGCAACAAACGAGTATTGCTCTTGAGCAAGAGAGTGTTTACACGGAGAAAATAATATGACGATTCATCTTTTTGCAGTAGCTCGCGATATTGTTGGCAGTAGCGTGTACACTATTGATACTAAGCAAGTACCCTGTTGCACAGTGGGCGATGTACGGCGGATTCTCTGTAAAGAATTTCCTGAATTATTGACCCTACGCTCTTTTGCAGTAGCAGTGAATCAACGTTTGGCAGACGACACCGTTGTGCTTACACCGCATGACGAAGTTGCAATCATTCCTCCTATGAGTGGAGGGTAATAAACAAGGTACAATCTATGGTTGATACTTCTCCTTTTTTTCTTCTTACGGAACAATTGCTGGATATAGGATCGGTTTCAAAAGCTGTTCAATTACCACATTGTGGTGCGGTCAATCTTTTTGTCGGTACGGTACGCAATCGTACGGCAGAACGTTCGGTTTTATATCTCGATTATGAAGCATATACACCGATGGCACTTGCTGTCATGCAGGATATTGCCATGCGTGCCCGTATGAAGTGGCAGAGTATCGAAGCTATTGCTTTACATCATCGTGTTGGGCGTGTGTATGCAGGCGATATCGCTGTTGTATTGGCGGTATCTTCGCCGCATCGCACAGAAATTTTTATGGCAACAGATTGGATAATGAGTGAAGTAAAGAGCAGTGTTCCTATTTGGAAAAAAGAAGTATATCATGATGGCGCAGTATGGGTGTCGGCTCATGCGTAAGAGTGTACGAAATATAACCGGCTCTTTGGGTCTTTGGTTGATATGCCTTTGGAGTACTGCCTTTATACAGCAGAATCTCTCGGCTCAGCCCGTAGTTCTTCATGTTGCTGCCGCCGCTGATTTGCAATATGCGTTGCCGCTGATCGCTAAGGCATTTGAGCAGGTCAATCCCAGTGTACGGGTGCAGTGTACATTTGCATCATCGGGAATGCTTGCCACACAAATTCTTGCCGGTGCTCCTTTTCATGTTTTTCTGGCAGGTGATACTGCCTATCCGCAACGTCTTGTGCGTGCCGGTAAGTCTGAACGTATGCACATGTATGCACAAGGAAAATTGGTACTGTGGCATTCGGGCAGTATTGTACAGACAAGCAATCTTGTAGATGTTTTGCAACCAAACGATAAAATTGCCATAGCTAATCCGCGCCATGCTCCATTCGGACAACGAGCAATGGAAGCAATCCTTTATCACTTTTCGGAGTACCAATGGAAATCACGTATACAGCCGCATATTGTATATACCGACAATGTCATGCAGGCGGCGCATTATGCGCTCAGTGGTAATGTGCGTTTTGCGTGGTTGCCTCTATCGGTGGTGCTTGCTCCTGCATTACGGAATCATGGTTCTTATACGATAGTGCCTGAACATTCGCATCAACCGATTATTCAAGGTGCATGTGCTGTATATACAAAGGATCAGCGCATGTATAGTACTGCGAAAGATTTTGTCAAATTTCTTTCCGGTGAAGATGCTCATAATGTGTTTCGGCAATTTGGTTATGTAATGGTTGACGGTCGATAGACAGTACAAGGATGCTTGTATAACAAGGTAGTGCGCGATATTCACTCATATTTTAATTCATGGAAACAACACCCATTCTTATCACTCTGCAGATTGCATTGCTCACGACAGGAATCCTGTTTGTCGTCGCATTGCCTCTATGCTATTGGCTTAGCTTATCGCGAGGGTGGCTTGTACTTGCGATTGAGTTGGTTATTACTCTGCCATTGCTTCTGCCGCCAACGGTATTGGGATTCTACTTGCTTGTTTTTTTTGGCGAGGGAACACTCATAGGTGCTTTGTTGCGGAGTATCAACATACAGCCACTGTTTTCATGGTGGGGAATACTCTTTGCTTCAGTATTGTATAATATTCCATTTATGATGCTTCCTATTATCTCGGGGTTTCGAGCAATTCCGCAAGGCATACATGAAGCGGCTCGTATGTGCGGAAAATCACCTACTCTCGTTCTATGGCGCGTTCTGCTTCCGATGGTACGAAGCAATATCCTTGTAGCCATTGTGATGACTATGATGCACACCATTGGGGAATTTGGTGTGATTATGATGGTTGGTGGTAATATTCCCGGCGAAACACGTGTAATTTCGATTGCTTTGTATGATGAAGTGCAAGCTCTCAACTACGAACAAGCGCATTGGTATGCAGGGTTGTTATTGGTCGTGAGTATGATTGCTTTGGTATTTGTATTCCGATTACAACAAGATCGTTTTTCACGATCACTTGTATATAAACGTTCTTCCACTTTATCGCAAGAGTCATAATATGATACATGTTTTTTGTGATGCGCCTGCGGTATGGTCAGAACGTTTTCGTATTCGTGGAGAGTGTTCTGCCACAACACCGGCGATCATTGGTCTAACGGGGATTTCCGGTAGCGGCAAAACAACACTTTTGCGCATCATTGCAGGGTTGGAGCGCCAAGATGATGCTGTGCCTACGCATGTAGAGTTTTCCGGTGCACTGTGGCAACACACGAAAGTTCAGGGTGCTCTTGATGCATTTCCCGAAGCACTGCAACAATCAACATCTACATTTGTACAACCGGAGCAACGACCGGTCGGTATGGTGTTTCAACAACCCGAATTATTTCCGACCATGACGGTTTTAGAGAATATCCGTTTTGCCTTACCCAAGGTTTTCCCTGAGATATTGCACATACAGTCCGAACAGAATTTTCTCGATGAGATTATTGAGATAACGCATATCCGAGAATTTCTTCGCCGTAAGTCGCATCAATTGTCCGGAGGTCAGCAAAAGCGTGTTGCATTAGCACGAGGTTTAGCACGATGTGCTGATTTGTTGTTGCTCGATGAACCAACCATCGGGTTAGACCACAAAAGCGGTGAGCATCTCATTGAGTCGGTTATTAGCTATTGTCGCAAGCATAAGCGCACAATGATTGTTGCTACGCATGACGGACATCTTCTGCATGATATTGATACCGAGTGGCGTATCGCTCATGGACGGGTCAAGGTGCGGTAAGAATCTTCACTGAAGAGTAGATAAGAGAAAAAAGTGCAAGATTTCTGTGCTTTTTGTATGTTTAGTTCGACAGATAAAAAGTGTAAAAGGCCGATTACCTTACTGCTGATAAGTTCTTTTGCCACCGAAGAGTTGCTATTTTGCTTGTGATGTCGAGTTGCTGTATCGGGTCATGTCGAACTATGTTATTTATGCAATACACCATATGCGGAAAATCCAATGAAGGATGAAGTCTCAATACAATACCCGATACGGATAGCCATTGTTGAGGACAATGATGATTATCGGAAGACTATGGAGTTATGCTTACATTCAGATTCAAGATTCATCATGGAGGGTGCATTTGCTTCTGCCGAGAGTTTTCTGCAGAGTAGTATTCTCGATACTTTGGATGTTGTCCCCATGGATATCCACCTATTAGGAATATCAGGTATCGACTGTACAAAACGTCTTATGTCTCAGTATCCGCAGGTCGCTGTAATTATGCTGACAAGTGCTTCGCAAGAGGCGTATATCATTGATGCTTTTGTCGCCGGTGCAAAAGGATATCTTGATAAAATGGTTTTGCCGCAAGATGTATACCGTGTTGTTCTTGACGTGATGCAGGGTGGCATGCAAATGTCGCCACACATCGCACGTAAGGTCATCGAACGTCTTCAAAAAATGTTTGGTGAACCATCATCGACAGATATGATTTCAGATCGTGAAATGGAAATACTTCAGTTTGTTGCACGGGGAATGAAGTATAAAGAGATTGCACAAAGACTCTATGTGAGCGAAAAAACGATACGCACACATATCAGCAATATGTACAAAAAATTGGGAGTACATTCTAAGCAAGAAGCCATTGAAAAAGTCTTCAAAGATTCAGGGTATAAAAACAATGTGTAGGGTGCTTCGGAGATTTTTCCGAGCATAGGACGAATAATATTTATATCAACTATTCTTCGTTACACTTTTCCTAATAATGCCTTTAATCTACTCACTCTACGTCGTGAAACAGGTAATTGTGTGCCATCGGCAAGTTTGACACAATATGTGCCTGAAAACCACGGAATCAATTCTCGAATAGCTTCAACATGAACAATATGCGAACGGTGAATTCGTACAAAGAGTGTATTATCAAGTCGTTCATCTAATTCATCCATGGTAAAATCTGTACGGAATTGCGACCCTTTGACAAAGACATGTACGACTTTCCCTTCGGATTCCATACGCTCAATTTCATGTAGATTAACCACGCGCAAGCGATCGCCCGCATGGAGTGTAAGCCGTGTCAGCGGTGTTTTAGCACGTGCTGTACGGAGAGACTCCAATGCGGCGTCATCATGTTGTGTGGAGGTAAGATGCGTGAGACGCTGTATTGTGCGTTCCAATCGATCAAGCCGAACAGGTTTGGTTAAATAGTCAAGTGCATGCACTTCAAATGCTTTGAGTGCATATTCATCATAGGCAGTTACAAAGACAATATGCGGGCGGGGTGGAGCAAGAAGATCAATAACCTCAAAGCCCGACAGACCCGGCATGTGAATATCCAGAAAGACAACATCGGGCTTGAGTTCGTACATCATAGGAATGGCTTTCTGACCGGATTCAGCCTCGCCAACAATAGTCAGGTAGTCGTTGTCTAAGTCGCGGAGTAAGGCGCGAAGTCGTTCGCGCGCAAGTGATTCGTCATCGACAATCAAACAGCGCATAGTATTTCCTTGGTCAAAACAACAATGTTCTTATGCTTTTTAAGGTACATGGATTGATGTGCGGTGATATTGTTCATGCGTATTGGTTAGTTCCGTGCATGGGCAGATAATTTCAACGCCATGAGCAAGAATATTGATCTCACTCCCTCGTGGAAAGAGCAACTGCAATCGCTCGCGGACATTCGACAGACCTGTTCCCTTGCGGAAATATGCTTCGCCTTTTTGTACGTCAAATCCAATACCTGTATCATATACCCCAAGCCGTAAGGTATTGCCTTGGCGCGTACCGACGACATGAATGCCAAAAATTTCTTCTGTCGTATGAATGCCATGTTTGATGGCATTTTCCACGAGGGGCTGAAGCATCATACTTGGTACTGCTAGATTGTATAAATCATGTTGAACATCGATGGTAATATCCAACCGTTCACGAAATCGTGCTTTTTCAATCGAGAGGTACAATTCTACTGAAGCAATCTCTTCTTCAAGCGATACCAAGGGCTGTTTAGACGTACGCAAACTATACCGAAAAAGATCAGCAAGTTGTTGTGTTACAAACTCTGCCTCATCAGGACGAATACGAATAAGTGCCGCAATAGAATTCAATGTGTTGAAGAGAAAATGCGGATTGATCTGTGCCCGCAAAGCCTTGATTTCCGATTCGACGACCAATTGCTCGGCAATACGCAAGTTGCTGTAAAAGCAGTACAAGTAATATCCTCCATTGCCCACCAAAGCTAAAGCAAAAGAAACCCCCATGATAATTGTCATCATACCATTCGGCATGAGGCAAGTACCCAAAATCAATAGTTCTACTTCACGGGCTACAACAAATCCGAGTACCGCCGAGCAGGACTGAATAAGCACATGGGCAACCACTGCACCTTTATTCTTGAGTGGTAAGAGATACTCTGCATATTCGGCAGTGGCTAATTGCATGATGACCATAATTGACGAGTAGATAAACGATATGATCATGCCTTGCCACAGCGGAATAGTAGAAGCTGATGTGCCTGTCATTATACTGATACTGTGAATAATCAGCTTGGCAACTACGGCAATTCCTGCAATAATCAAGAGAAGCCATCCCCACTGGCGGCGGGTACGCGGTAGTACGAGAATCAAGCGTTGATGTGGCATATGAGAATGTAAAGAGATGATTATTTCACAGCTGTTTGCTGTGCTACCGAATGTTGTACCGTATGATCTGTTGTACTGCGCCAGAGCGGTTTACCTTGCAGTGCCTGCACCAGTGTGAAAACGGCAAGCATGCCGTACAAGACCGAAAGGGTTATAACTCCTCGCGTACTCCGCACGATATACCACGCAAGCAAAGGGAGAATTTGCAGTGCGTGCATTCCGACAAAGTGTGCAATCCGCGGATCGCCAAACTTTGTACTCCAGCCAACAACAGGCAATCCTGTACTGCCATCCGGTCCGCCGATTGTATGAGTCAGTCGTGACCCCATGACAAATCCTTCAAATGCAAAAATCACAAAAATCATAATGCCAAAACGAATTCCCCACAAATAGGCTTGTGGTAATTCTACCACATCATGCTGAAAGAATAAGAACCCAACATATCCCGTGTAGAGTGTAACAATGGTAATTGCTATCGCCATCGTAGAGTACAATCCTGCGTACACCGGCGTGCTGATGTTGAAGTGTGATAGTTGTCCTTTGCTTGCTTGGAGAGTGATATATCCAAGCTCGAATGTCAGCAAAGTAATCACCGTCCAACTATACAACTGTACATTAAAGCTTGGCAGATACGCACAGTACCACGCCATTGCCCACACAAAAAGCCATGTTGACACCGCAAATTTGAAGGGTTTGAACCACGCATTGACATTGAAGACTTGGGTGTCAGTCAGCCATGTTAAAGCAAGTGAGAGTCCAGCTAAAACAACGCATATAACCCCGAAATAAAAGAGCGATGCATTACGTGTTTTGAGCTGTTCAAGAAATGCGAATAGTATCATGGTTATGACTCTTTCAACTTAGATAGTCAGATAAATATTGTACTCTAGACTTAAAACTCTACTTTCACGCCACCAACCGGCAAAAACTGCCATTGCAAAATTTGGCTCGGTGTATTGGTTTTGCGATTCCAAATAATCGTTTCCGGGTTTTCAATGTTGAAGGCATTCTGCAAATCCACAAAAATTAAAACATTCCACCCAAAGACCGAAGTTCGGTAATCAGCACGAATATCAACACGGCGATAATCCTGAAAACGTACGGCATTCGTTTGGGTATAGTCGAGAATACCACGATTCTGGCGTTGTGATTCTGCAATATCAAAGGGCGTGTACGGTCTGCCGCCTGCATAACGTACTTTGGTGCTTACTTCAAGTTCAGGTGTGATTTTATAACCTGCAACAATCGTAAACATATTGCGATAGTCAAAAGCACTTGAACGCTCGGTACCAAGACCGTCAACAAAGCGAATACTCGAGAAGCTATAACTTACCATGCCGTAGAAATTCTCCGTGAGTTTCTTTTGAGCAAAGAATTCTACACCGCGCGCAAAGCCATTCGATGCCGTGCGAATCTGCTCGAATGGAGTGTTAAAATCTGCTCCTGCACTCGAATAGACAAATTGTGGATTTGTCGCACTGAGAGGATAATCACGATACTCTTTGTTAAACACTTCGAGCGTGAATTTCCAATCTTCTGCCGGGAAATACTCGACACCTGCAATCGCTTGGTAGGTTTTCATCATAGCGACATCTTTATTGCGCGTATCAGGTACAAGCCAAATTAAACTTGGTGCTTGCTGGTACAAGCCACCGCCAAGATTGAAGCGCAGTTGATTGCTCACAGCATAGCTCATCGACAGACGAGGTGATACGGCATGTTGTGTGTTGAGATAATCAAAATAATCCCACCGCAAACCTGCTGTCATGCTGAATGCTTCGGAGAATGTTCGTGTGTACTGTACATAACTGCCAAGCTTGTACGCAGTTGTCAAAAGATTCAAGGAGAAATCTTTCGATGTTGCCGAAGATGTCGTATTTGCTCGCTGAAAAAGCAAATTATCATTGCTGATACGACGTGCTACAAGACCCGCTTCGAGCAAATCATTCGGCGATAAACGTTCCGACAAATCGGAGCGAAGAACAATTTCACGATCCCATGATTCATTGCGGGCATCATTAATACGGTTAAGAATAGTATTATCCTGATTGACCACAACACTGTCATCGCGCCATGTATTACGATAGCCATTAGTTGAAAGTGATGTCCGCAAAACGGCTTGTCCCCCCAATAACCATCGGTGTGACACACCTACGATGTACCGTCCGCCATCAGATTCTGCCGAGCGATTTGACACTGCATTTTTGTCGGTGCTTTTGTAATCCTCAAATTTGATATTGTCAATTCCACCAAGACCAATCAGTGTCAGTTTGTGGTCTTCATTCAGTACGAATGTTGCTTTGGCGTTGAAATTCCAATAGTTCGGTACGCCTGTTAATCCTGTACCACCGGCAACCAAATCAAGATAGCTTCGGCGTGCAGAAACCATGAACGAGCTTTTATCGGTTTGAATCGGACCTTCAAGAATTGCCCCAAAACCTCCCAAGCCCAAATCGAACTTGCCATGATAGCCACGCTTGTCACCCTCGCGGTAGTTGATGTCCATAATCGACGACAACCGATCACCATATTTTGCTCCAAAGCCACCTGCACTAAAATTGACATCATTGAGAAAATCGACATTAATCATACCAATCGGTCCGCCGGACGCACCTTGTTGCGAATAGTGATTGATATTTGGTACTTCGATACCATCAATCATTAAAAAATTCTCCACCGGACTGCCACCACGAGCGATGATGTCATTTCGTGCATCCGAACCAAAGGCAACGCCGGGCAGGATTTGCACCATACGGCTGACATCTTCGACGGCACCCGGAGCACGGCGGATTTCTTCTTGCGTGAGTTGGTTCGCACTGACGCGCATATCATCGATTTTCTCAATAAGCGTGCGTCCTCCGGCAACGGTTACTTCTTGGGCTTTGTACACTGCCAATGGCAAATCAATATCGAGTTTAGTGCTTTGTGTTGAACCGATGCGGACATCGGAGCGGATAATCGTTTTGTACTCATTGGCACTGATTTGCAAGCGATAGGTGCCGGGTTGCAATCCTTTGATGGTAAATTCACCACGAGCATTAGCAACTGCGCCAAGTGATGTACCGACGACTACCACACGTGCTCCACCAAGTGGACGCTTTGTGTCGCGGTCGAATATCGTACCATCAATCATACCAACAGATTGTGCATATACAATACCGACATAGTTGCTAGCAACCATGAGAATAAGGAGGATGCGCGAAAACAATACACGGATATTCATAACAACTCTCACAAAAAATGAAGGAAAAAACCATTGACTTTCTAGGATTCAATGCAGAGCAGAAGGAGCTGTTTCTGATGAATCATGGGACAAACTTCGCGTGTTTTCCTTGTGTGGCAGAGTGAGTGGTTCTGAATGAACAAAAAGTGGGAGTGAACGGTCGAAAAACGGGAGTGAATGGTTGGTATTGCAGGAGCAAAATTGAGTGAGTAGAGCAATACATTGATACGCAATCTCATATTGTGGTCTTCTGCTTTCTTGCCAAGAACTCTCTTTACAGCACACGGCAAGTTTGTATCTTTGTGCGTCTGTCATAGTTGTGGCAGGCGCACTTTTTCCCTTAAGGATGGCTCTTATGATTCGTGCAGTCGTTTTCGATTTGGATAATACCCTAGTAGATTTTATGGCGATGAAACGTCAAGCGGTTGATGCTGCAATTACTGCTATGATCGATGCCGGTATGGATTTAACCTTTGCTCAGGTGAAAGGTCATATTGATCGTATTTACAATGAGCAAGGTATTGAGTACCAGCGAGTATTTGATCAGTTGCTTCAAGACACGCTTGGTCGGGTTGATCACAAAATTCTTGCCGCCGGTATCATTGCCTACCGTCGTGCACGCGAAGCAGCATTGAAACCCTATCCTCATGCGACTGCCACGCTTATGACGCTTGTCAAAAAGAATATCAAACTTGCCGTTGTCTCGGATGCTCCTACGCCTGAGGCATGGTTACGCCTATGTCGGTATTGTATATGCACA
>DHLT01000296.1:33179-34408 GCA_002405405.1 Ignavibacteria bacterium UBA4661
CCTGAGGCATGGTTACGCCTATGTTACATCGGATTTCACCATTTCTTTGATACAGTAGTGACCTTCGATGATACGAAGGAGCGCAAGCCGAGTCCGAAACCATTCTTGACAGCATTGGAGCGGCTTGGTGTCGAACCCCATGATGCTCTCATGGTTGGTGATTGGGCAGAGCGCGATATGGTTGGGGCAAAAAATGTGGGTATGCAAACTGCATTTGCCGGCTATGGGGATTCTTTTGGTAATCAAACAGTTAATGCTGATTTCATTCTCACCGATATCAGCGATGTACTCAATATTATTGAAAAGCAAAATATGTCCGGTCTCGCATAGGCAGGTACACGCAGTATCGCTTATTGTTTCTTTGTTCATCGTTCTCTGTTCTTCTGTTTTCTATGTCTGCTTTGAAAAGTTCGACCGTAAAAAGTTCCATTCTTCCTGTGTATACGTACGATCAGCCTATTCTGCGTCAGAAAGCGGTACAAGTAGCTGAGATCAATGATGAGGTACGACAATTTATTCGTGATATGCACAAAACAATGCATGGTGCTGATGGCATTGGTTTGGCGGCAAATCAAGTCGGTGATGCACGTGCTATTGCGGTAGTCGATTTATCGGAATTTGAAGGTGATGATCGACATCCGCCTATGACGCTTATTAACCCTGTGATTACTGCGTATTCTGATGAAAAAGATTTTGCTGAAGAAGGATGCCTAAGTTTGCCACGCTATCGAGATATGGTCGAACGTCCGATTGGTATTCAAGTACGGTTTTTTGACGAAACCATGCGTGAGCATCATCGGGAAATCGGTGGCTTTTTAGCGCGTGTACTTCAGCATGAAATTGATCATTTGAACGGCGTGTATTTTTTTGATCATGTCAATGCAATTCGTCGCGCAATGGCATTTCAAAAATTGAAACGTATTTCTCTTGACCAAGTGCCGACATCATATCCATTGCACCCTAATACATCGCGTGGTTCTGTTCGGGGTAGTGGTGCAAAAAAACATCGGTAATCTTGAAAATCTCTCTATCTTACAACCGCATTTATTTGCGTTTCACATTAAGTTATTTTCCCGTTGAATTCTTTCATACAGCATCGTGAATCCACAAGTTCTCGCTTTTTTTAGTTTAGCCGCACTCGCTGTTGCGAGTGCTTTGGCAATGATTACTCGGAAAAACCCTGTATCAGCCGCTGTTATGTTGGTCTTGCATTTTTTTGCATTGGCGGG
>DHLT01000017.1:0-3019 GCA_002405405.1 Ignavibacteria bacterium UBA4661
CCATCACTTCAATGTGAGGAGCCGCTGCTTGAATATCGGCTGCTGTCCAAATTTTCGGACCTTTCATCTTGAAAGAAATCTTTGTGTTCTTTTTGTCGAGCAAGCGGAAACGAACCTCTTTCAAATTGAGGATGATTTCGCACATGTCTTCAACAACACCGGGGATTGTCTCAAACTCATGCAATACATTGCCGATTTTCACGCCGACGATGGCATGTCCGGGAATGGATGACAGTAGTACTCTGCGAAGAGCATTGCCAATCGTTACGCCATATCCCTCTTCCAAGGGTTGCAATACATAACGACCCTGATTTGCTATTTCAGTTTCTTCGATTTGTACCCGTTCGGGCATTTGCATTGATGTATTCATTCTCTATCTCATTCATGGGGCGACCCCGAGGGGTAGCCGGGTGAGAACAATCGTTAACTATCTCTGTGCTTCCACAGTGCACAATGCCTGCATCAAGCAGGCATCATGTTCCTCCGATTAAGCTGTCAGAACCTTTTAGACTCTTCTGCGCTTTGGCGGTCTGCAACCGTTATGGGGCAATGGAGTCTTATCGAGAATATTCAATATCTCGAGTCCTGCTTGTGCGAGTGCACGAATTGCCGCTTCACGACCTGAGCCGGGTCCACGAACAATTACTTCCACTTTGCGTAAGCCCATTTCATGAGCTTCTTTCGCTGCACGCTCTGCAGAAACCTGTGATGCATAGGGTGTATTCTTTTTGGAACCGCGGAAGCCATTACGACCTGCGGATGACCATGTGAGAACATTCCCATAGGTGTCAGTGATTGTAACGATCACATTGTTGAATGTGGCACGGATGAGTGCTTTACCGTGTATGTCACTGACGGTTTTTTTCTTAACGCGCTTTTTAATTGCCGCCATAATAATCGGAATAGGAGGTTAATAATGCTATTATTTCTTCGCTGCCTTCTTCTTGCCGGCAACTGTTTTACGACGACCTTTTCTGGTTCTTGAATTGGTGCGTGTACGTTGACCGCGAGCAGGCAAACCACGACGATGACGCAATCCGCGATAGCATCCGATGTCCATCAAACGCTTGATGTTCAATTGGATTTCTGAACGCAATTGACCTTCAACTTTATATTCGGCGATTGCTGCACGAATGCTTGCAATTTCTTCATCCGTCCAAGTCAACACACGCTTCTCAAAAGGAATACCTGCCTTTGTGAGAATCTCAGCGGATGACTTCTTGCCCACGCCGAAGATATATGTGAGGCCAATGATGCCTCGCTTATTTTTGGGTAGATCGATACCGGCTATACGAGCCATTGTATTCTCCTAAAATTATCCTTGTCTTTGCTTAAAGCGTGGATTTTTCTTGTCGATGATATACACTTTACCTCTGCGAACAACTTTCTTGTCGTCAGGGCTGCGTTTTTTTACTGATGCTTGTACTTTCATGACATCACTTATTTATAACGATATACAATTCTGCCTTTTGCAAGATCATACGGAGACAATTCAACAGTCACTTTATCTCCTTGAAGGATCTTAATGAAATTCATGCGCATCTTTCCGGAAATGTGACATAGCACTTTGTGCCCATTCTCCAATTTCACAATGAATTGTGTATTGGGAAGTGTCTCGTCAATCACACCATCGATCCGGATAAGATCTTGTTTCGACATAAATATTCAATCCATTAAGGTTAATATCACCGGTCCATCATCTTCGATGAGCACTGTATGCTCAAAATGAGCCGATGGTTTTTTGTCTGCCGTCACAACCGTCCAGCCATCGCTGAGGGTACGCACATTATATGTTCCTTGATTGACCATTGGTTCAATCGCAATTGCTTGTCCTTTACGCAGTTTCTCATTCGGATAATAACTGCGTTGCAAAAGCGGAGGAACGAAATTCGGTATGGCAGGGTCTTCATGCAAATGAGTTCCAATGCCGTGCCCAACTAATTGTCGGACCACCGAATAACCATGTTTTTCAACGTGCGTTTGAACAGCTCGGGCTATATCATAGACCTTGTTCTTACTTTTTGCTTGCCGGACGCCGAGATTGAGTGACTCTTTCGTCACATCCAGCAAATCCTGCACTGACTTGTCGATGATGCCAACGGGAAATGTATAAGCGCTATCGCCATACCATCCATTGTATTCCACACCGCAGTCAATCGATACAATATCTCCTTCTTGCAAGATGCGTGTTCCGGGAACACCGTGAACCACTTCTTCATTCACCGAGATGCAAAGGGAATGTTTGAATTCCAGTTTACCAACGACATACCCTTTGAATGCAGGTTTGCCATTGCTCGAGAGAATATTGTCCTCTGCTAAATTGTCAAGTTCGATGGTCGTGATGCCGGGTTTTATATTTCGGCCAACCATCATGATCGTTTCAGCAACGATCCTGCATGCTTTTTCAATATCATGGTTCGGACCGGGTATATGTACCGCGGCTGATTCCATGATTCTTAAAATCCACCTTGTCCCGCATTCGCGCGACCGCGGATCTTTCCGCTCTTCATGAATCCGTCATAATGACGCATGAGAAGATAGGATTCGATTTGTTGCAATGTGTCAAGCGCCACACCTACCATGATCAGCAAACTTGTTCCACCAAAGAATGATGCAAATGCAGGCTGAACTCGCAATACATTCGAAACAAAAGTCGGCATGATTGCAATGAGTGCAAGAAATATTGCACCAGGCAATGTGATGCGAGTCAAAATATTTTCGATATAATCTGCTGTTGGAGCACCGGGGCGAACACCGGGAATAAATCCACCTTGCTTCTTCATATTGTCTGCAACGTCTTTCGGATTGAATGCCACTGCAGTATAGAAATAAGTGAAGAATACAATCAATAATGAGAATGACAAAGCATATACCCAGGATTGCTCACTGAATAGTTGCTGTGAAAGCCATTGCAATGTTGTATTGTCAGGGAAGAAACTCAAAATAGTAGATGGCACAAACAAAATTGATTGCGCAAAAATGATCGGCATAACACCGGATGTATTTACACGCAATGGAA
>DHLT01000017.1:3079-3403 GCA_002405405.1 Ignavibacteria bacterium UBA4661
TTGCTGTGAAAGCCATTGCAATGTTGTGTTATCCGGAAAGAAGCTCAAAATCGTACTTGGCACAAACAATATTGACTGCGCAAAAATGATTGGCATAACTCCGGATGTGTTCACGCGAAGCGGAATATATTGTGTTGTTCCACCATATACTTTTCTTCCAACCACTCGCTTCGCATATTGAATCGGAATTCTTCTTGCTCCCTGTGTTACCAAAACCACGCCGGCAATGATGAATACAACAACTGCAAAAATCACGAGATGTACGAACAATTGCGGAGGTGATGTGATATAAGCAAACTCAGAAAATAATGCATCAGGCAAACG
>DHLT01000184.1 GCA_002405405.1 Ignavibacteria bacterium UBA4661
AATTTCTTTGGCAACATAATGCTAACCAATAACATTAGATTCGAAGATACGAACGGGTATTTTCTCGTGAGCCATAGACGCAATACAGGAAAAGAAGTGAGTAAAAAGGAAAGAAGAAGTTTGCCGTTATTTTTTCTTGTGAAAAATGAAGTGTTTCAATCTATGACAAATGTTTTGTGGGAGCAAGTACGAAGCAAGCATTTGACAAATAAATTTTCTTAGTAAGTGGTTCCAATGAAAAAAAGTATGCAGAATGAGAAAGACAATAGTATCTTGGAATGACACTGTTGCCCGCATGAACATACAATCATCAATTGTGGTATTGATAACATTGAACGGGTATTTTGATGTTCTCTCGACAAAAGCCGATTCGCGGGAAGTACAGAGCTGAGCGCCGAGTTCATGTAGATTTCAAGCATGATGACAACATGGTTTTGTAGCATTGCTATACTGCCAAAATGGATAATCTTTTTTTGCCGTCGTTTTCTTCGAGGAATGATTCCTCATTTTTTTCACTTCATATTACAGGTAATCGTATGAACCAACCTCTACCGGTTGATTGCACGCTACACGTACCGCATCGCCTATCCGGCGGTCGCGTTTCTTTGCGAGCAATGCTGCCATACTGCTTGCTGTTATTGACAGCGATGTTGATCGGTCTCACGCCGGCGACAGCTCAAACGCGATATACAATTCGCGGGAAAGTTACAGACAATCGAACAGGCGAAACTTTGCGCGGTGTTCGTATTACAATGGATCCCATTATCAATGCTGATGAATTGTCATTAGAGGATTTGTTAAACTCTAAAGTATCCCTCAGAAAAATTGGTGGTTTTTCTAATGAAACAGGTCAATTTTCAATTAATGCTCTTACAGAGCCCGGAAAGTATAAAGTTACAGGACGATTATTAGGTTATCGTGCCTTTAAGGGTGAAATTACCTTAGGTGCCGCTGGTGGTGATGTTGAATTGAACATCCGTATGTCAGAAGACGTTGTACGTTCTCAAGAAGTTGTTGTTACCGGTATGGCGGCAGGGACAACTCGCAAGCAACTTGGTAACTCAATTGGTACGGTTTCAGCGAAAGATATTCAAGCTGCACCAGCACCGACGATTGATGCTGCTATGGCAGGGAAATTTTCCGGTGCTTTGATTCAGCAGAACTCAGGAAACCCATCGGGTGGTGTTTCTATCCGTTTACGCGGTACGAATACTTATTCCGGCAATGCTGATCCATTGTACATCATTGATGGTGTAATAGTGAATAATGACTCACCGCAATTGCTCAATTTTGGTGGCTATCAGCAAAATCGTATGGCAGACAATAACCCCAACGATATTGAGCGTATCGAAGTGCTGAAAGGTGCAGCTGCGGCAGCGGTGTACGGTTCACGTGTAAACAATGGTGTTGTTCAAATTTTTACAAAAAGTGGATCATTTGGTGCGCCGAAAGTAACCTTTACTCAGCGCATCCAAACAGATGCTTTGGCGAAAAAATTACCAATGAACCTTGAGCCGCTTGCACCATCGGGCAATGCGTTTAATTATCGTTTAGTTGCAGGTACACCAACAGCAAGTCAAGTATCGAGTACATTACAGTTCCCGGCGAGTTTCATTGCTGCAAATCCTCAATATGCTGCATTGCAAGGGCAGCCTGGTCGTCGTGAAGATATACAAGACTTAGTGTATCGTCGTGCATGGGTCATGGAATCATCGGTTTCTATTGATGGCGGTGCACAAGGAACACGGTATTCTTTGACCGGAACATTTTTTGGTAATCAAGGGATTTTGCAAGGAACAAGTTTCCAGCGTGCCTCTGTTCGGTTGCGTGTGGATCAGACACTGAATGACTGGGCATCTTTGCAAATCAGTACAAATTTCATCAACACTAACAGTCAAGAAATGCCGAATGAGCCATTAGGAACATCGCTTGGCAGTATCGGTTATGGTGTTTTGTTGGGTGTCATTTTCACACAAAACTTTGTTGATCCCCGTCCTAATGCTGTAACAGGCCGTTTCCAGGGAGATCTCTCTGCATTTGGTCGTGGTAATCCGCTTGAAACTATTCAGAATTTTAACTTTAATCAAAAAGTCAATCGATTCATCGGTAGCGCAAAATTAACACTCACGCCAGTCGAAGGTCTTAATGTCGAGTACCTTAGTGGCATAGATACCTATTCTCAAAATGCCGTAGGATATATTCCACCCAATACATCGGCATTCGAATTCCCAACAGGATTGTCTCGTGCTGCACGTGCTGATGTATTGCAAATGAATAACGATTTGACAGCATCCTACCGTGTGAATATCCTTTCCGGTTTGCAGTCGATCTCACAAGTGGGCGGAACATTACAATATGAGCGCCGCAATTTCGGTGGTACGCAGTCAATTGGTCTGATTCCAATCGTCCAGATTGTTCCCGGTGGGGCTGCCGGTCAAACTATCAGCGACTTTCGTTCTGAGTATGTGTTGATGGGAGCATTTGCGCAACAGACTTTCAATTTTCAAGATAAATTGATTTTAACAGGTGCTTTGCGTTTGGATGCTTCATCTGCGTTTGGTGCTGATAATCGTTGGCAACTTTTCCCAAAATTTGGAACAACATATTTGCTTTCAGAAGAAGAGATCTGGAAAAAT
>DHLT01000046.1:0-317 GCA_002405405.1 Ignavibacteria bacterium UBA4661
CTCAACATACTTTTCGGCTTGCGGTGTGTAGCCGACCAAAGCACCGACTTTGAGAATCATGGATAAAATCCCTTCTATCGAGCGATGATTGAAACATACCACTTCGACACCGGCACGAATCAATTCTGCCGAAATATCCGCTTGTAAGTCCGACCATGTAAAGACCATGTCCGGTTTCAACGCAAGAATCTCTTCAATATTTGCCGAAAGATAGGTACTCACTTTAGGCTTGGTTTTACGCGCAATAGCAGGACGAATCGTAAAACCCGAAATACCCACAATACGCACATCTGCACCAAGTGCATAGATCGTTTCGG
>DHLT01000046.1:495-1030 GCA_002405405.1 Ignavibacteria bacterium UBA4661
AGGAAGCGAAGGACGCAGAATGGAATTCATGGGTAATGCTCTCTCAGCTTAATGGCTCTTCGTGCGATAAGCAATGCACTGTACCAAGCCCCCACACCAAATCCACTGCATGAATACCCACCACCGGACGATCCGTAAAGAGTTCGGACAATATCCCCAGTGCTTTGCGATCATTGACATCATTGAAGGTCGGCACCAGCACAGCATGATTGCAGACATAAAAATTAGCATAGCTCGCCGGCAAACGAATTCCGTCAAACCACAGTGCTGAGGGCATCGGCAAATCAACCACCTCGATTTTCTCGCCATTTTCTACACGCATATCCTGCAAGCGTTCTTTGTTTTCTTGCAGTGCATGGTAATTCTCATCCTTTGCATTGCTCTCTTGCACCAACACCACTGTTGAGCGATTAACAAAGCGGCACAAATCGTCCACATGCCCGTGCGTGTCATCACCGGCAATACCCTTACCCAACCACAACACATTTGTTACACCGAGATTATCTTTGAGTCCTTGTTCGATTTCAGTTTTTGC
>DHLT01000046.1:1128-4285 GCA_002405405.1 Ignavibacteria bacterium UBA4661
TCTTTGAGGCCTTGTTCGATTTCAGTTTTTGTCAGATGCGGATTACGTGTTTGAATCTGCGGATCGAGCAAACATTCTTCGGTTGTGATAACTGTACCGGCACCATTCACATCGATACTCCCACCCTCAAGCACAAAAGGTTTATTCTTTACACTCACTTCATGGAAATTCCACTTAAGTTTTTTTGCCAATACGCGAGGTAATGCCGTATCGAGTTTGTAATTGTCGTATTTCGCCCAACCATTGAAATGGTATTTCGCCGCAATAACATCATGGGGCTTTTTGGTGTTTTTAACAAAGTTCGGCATACAGTCGCGCATCCAACCGCGATCTGTTGGTACGCGGTAAAATTCAACATTGTCGAGTGGCACATGTGACTTTTGCAAGACTGTTCGTGCAAGCTTTTCGTGCTCTGCATCAGCAACGACAAGCGACACTTTTTCATCGCGAACAATGTGTTTGATAATTTCTGCAAACACCCACCGAATCGGTACAAATTTGCCGGGCCAGTCCTTCGGATTATAGGGAAAACCAAGCCATGTAGCACGATGGCGTTCCCATTCTGCGGGCATTCGGTACCCGCGCGCACCTAGCGAATCAGGCGAAAAATGTTTGTGTGTTTTACGTTGCTGTGCCATGAAGGAATAAAAAATGACAAGAAGAATTAAGATATGAGGATTTGCAAGGTCAGTCCCCACAAAAATACGAAGAGACGTGGCACAGCGCCACGCCTCTACGACAATACTACCGTGTTCCACGTCAATTATAATTGGATGTCTAATGGTCTTACCCCCCATATATCATCGGCATACTCTTGAATTGTGCGATCGCTGGAGAATTTTCCCGAACGTGCCGTATTAAGAATCGACTTGGCTGTCCATTCATCGTGGGCACGGAAGAGTTTATTTGCTTTATCCTGCGCATCAATATATGCTTGATAGTCTGCCAACAAGAAATAGCGATCACCTTGAGTCAAAAGCGAGTAGATCAATGGCTTGAAAATGCCCGGCTCGTCCGGATTGAAGTAATCCTCATTAATCATATCCAAGACACGCTTGAGATTCGGATTCGACTCATAAAAACGATACGGCACATAACCATTTGTTTTGAGTTGCTCTACGCCATCAACCGTAAGACCAAAGATGATAATATTGTCATCACCAAGTTCTTCACGCATTTCAACATTCGCGCCATCCATAGTGCCGATTGTCAGCGCACCATTCAATTGAAATTTCATGTTACCCGTACCTGATGCTTCAAATCCCGCGGTAGAAATTTGTTCTGAAAGATCGGTTGCCGGGATAATCATTCCTGCCAGCGTTACGGAGTAGTTTCGCATGAACACCACTTTGAGTTTATCACCGACATCCGGATCATTGTTCACCGTTTTTGCCACGGCATTGATGAGCTTAATAATCAACTTTGCCATGACATAACCGGGAGCTGCTTTACCTGAGAAAATAATTGTGCGCGGCGTAATGTTATTACTCTTCGGATTATCCTTGATACGGTTATACAACGTAATAACATGGAGAACATTCAACAGTTGGCGCTTGTATTCGTGGAATCGTTTGATATGGGCATCAATCAATGAGTCTTGATTGATAATCACATCATATTCCTGCTTGATATGCTCCGCCAATTTTCGCTTAGCAATAGCACGCGCTGCATTCCACTCTGTATGGAAGTGCTTATCTGTTGCAAGAGGTTCTAATTTTTTGAGATGGAAAAGATCCGTTGCCCATTCGTCGCCAATCTGCTTGGTAATAAGATCTGCCAACGGAGGATTGGCCACGCGCAACCATCGCCGCTGGGTAATACCATTGGTTTTGTTTTGCAGTTTATTCGGCATCATAGCATGAAAATCGGCAAAAAGATCATCACGCAGAATCTGTGTGTGCAATGCGGCAACACCATTTACGGCATGAGAACCGATAATCGATAGATTTGCCATACGTACCATCTTTTCGCCACCCTCTTCGATGACGGACATGCGTGCAATTTTAGCAATATCATTATGAAAATATGTTTTAGCACTATCGATAAAACGTTGGTTGATTTCGTAAATGATCTGCAAATGACGCGGCAAAAGATTTTCAAACATCGTTACGGGCCAGCGCTCCAACGCTTCGCTTAATACTGTATGGTTGGTATAGCCAAATGTATCATGGGTGATTTCCCATGCTTGCTGCCACTCCATTTTCTTTTCATCAATCAGCACGCGCATCAACTCTGGAATAGCTAGCGAAGGATGCGTATCATTGAGTTGAATCGCATTATATGTGGCAAAATCATCTAAGGACTCATTTTTCGTTTTGTATTTACGCATGATGTCCTGCAGCGATGCACACACAAAGAAATACTGCTGTTGCAAACGCAGATATTTTCCTGATGCTGTTGTATCATTGGGATACAAAACCTTAGAAATGGTTTCCGAACTTGATTTTCGCTCAACTGCTTTCATATAATCGCCTTGATTAAAAGAACTCAAGTCGAAATCATGTGAAGCACGCGCCTGCCACAAACGCAAGTTATTCACTGTGTTATTGTTATACCCGGGTACCGGTACATCATACGCTACCGCCAAAACATCATTGGTATCAACCCAATCAAATTCTACTCCATTATCACCTTTGCGCGGTTGCACACGACCACCAAAGTGAATGGGATAGGTCAGTTCAGGACGAATAATTTCCCATGGACAGCCGTATTCTAACCAATTATCGGGTCGCTCAATTTGATAGCCATGAGCGATAAATTGCTCGAAGATTCCATATTGATAGCGAATACCATAACCGATTGCCGGCAATTGCAGTGTCGCCATCGAATCAAGAAAACATGATGCAAGGCGACCCAAGCCACCATTGCCCAAGCCCATATCATGCTCTTCATTGATGACATCTTTCAGCGAAAAACCAATTTCAGCAAGGATACTTTCAGCTTCTTCGTAATAACCGGAGTTAAGAAGCATTGCTTCTAACAACCGCCCCATGAGAAACTCAAGCGACAGATAATATACTCGCTTGACTTTATGTTCTGCATACTGGTGCTTGGTACGAATCCACCGGCGCACCAAACGGTCGCGCACTGCCACCGCCATAGCACGATACGCATAATTACGAATGACGGTAGGGCGTGATTTAATCAAGAGATAGGA